>JAUCQE010000591.1 GCA_030372865.1 Pyrinomonadaceae bacterium | reverse complement strand
TAATGATCACACCCATATATTCCCGACGGGCTTTCACACCGATCGACCGCGTGCCCTGCCCCTCGTCCACGCGCGCGTTCACGATTGTCCACACAAACCGCACACCGGCCGGCAATTCGCCGTCGGTAATCAGTTCGAAGCGGGCAATCTCGCCCGGCGCAGTCAATCCCGCCGGCCCGACGACCGAAATTCTCGGACAGCGATTCGAAGTGTCAGATCGTGGCTCCGTCTCTGCGGACGACAGCCCGGCCATCGGAAAGATCAGTATTAGGAGTGAGAGTAAGGTGGACCGCAACATGCATCCCTCGATTGTCCGCCAATGTCAACACACATTCGGCACGCTTCGGCTCGGCTTCTATCCTTTCTGATTCAACGCTTCTTCAGTTTTCTGTCGGCACTCTCCAGCTGTTCGATAAAGTGCCGCTCTACTTCGCTGAGTTCGTTCCTATTTTCCGCGCGGTATTTTTCGTATTCTTCGGCAGCTTTTCTCAGAGCCTGCTCGTGGCTAACCGTCCCAGCGTTTTCCAGTATCTCGTTTCCGGCCATCCGCAAAAATTCGTCGAGGCGAACCGCCCATTCGTTCATGTACATCGGCTTGCGGTTAATGGCCTGGAGTTCTGCGAATTCCAAGTACGCATTAACAATACGGTTCAGGATATCAAGCTCCTCTTCGGTAAGATAGTTTTTTGCCACCTCGGTTTCCTGCTTCGTCGGCCTCTTGCCTTTGAAGTTTGTCAGCCCAAGGTTTGGCTTTGCGGCGTCGATGCGTTTATAGATCACTTCTGCTGCGGTATTTCCATGTGCTGCCCAATGCATCTTGTTTTGGACTGTCCGAAAAAATAAGACAGCCGCCTCGGACTTCGGATCATAGTCGATGCTCGTGGAAAAGATGTCCAGCACCTTTCTCCAAAAGACCTTTTCCGACGAACGTATGTCGCGTATGCGTGCGAGCAGTTCGTCGAAATAATTTCCGCCGCCCGCGTTCTTCAGCAGTTCGTCGTTCATCGTAAATCCCTTTACGATGTATTCCCTCAATCGTGCCGTCG
>JAUCQE010000590.1 GCA_030372865.1 Pyrinomonadaceae bacterium | reverse complement strand
GTGGGCTCGGAGATGTGTATAAGAGACAGAGCATTGCCCGAGCCCTGGTTGTTGCTGATCGGCCGCCAGACAGCGATGTCCGTTTTGTTGTCGCCGTCATAGTCGGCAGGAACGAAGAAGTCCGTGGCAAGGCCCCAGTCAAAGGCCTGCGTGGTAGCGCTCGAATTGAAGTTCGTGAACCACCGGACCTGTCCGTCGGGAATCCCTTGAATGTTCCGAACGACCGTGAAATCGGTCTTGCCATCACCGTCGAAGTCGACGACGTTCTGTGCAGCAGTCGGGGTACTGCCTGTCATTACGCTTGCCCAGGTTGTGCCGATCCTCAACCCGCCGACCTTCGCAGTCGGGGCGGTCGCAGCTGAACCTTGACGGAGAGCTACGGAACCAATGTTCACATCGGTTTGAGAAATATCGGTCGCAGTTGCAGTTGCGGAGGCGGGCTCTGCATTTAGCGTCGGGTTGATGTAGATACTTACGGTATCGTTGGTCGCCCCGTCGACGATCGTATATTTCACTACAATTAGATACGTGGTGTTAAGGGCGTATGAAAACGGGGTGTACGCAATATCTGCCTGTGCCGTCAGGGCCTTGCTGATGCCGAACGCGACATTATTCGAGGCGTCCTTCTTTGCGAACAATCGTCCGCGGAAGGTCGTGCTGATCGGGTCCGGGCCTAGGTGGAAAAAGTAGCCGCCGGCTGGATCTGCGCTGGCCTCCGAGAGGTTTACCAGGAGGGCCGCATAAACGGAACCGCTCGACTGAACAGCGTATGTCTTATGGGCATCCTCGCCGCTGGTGGTCAATGCGACCGCGTTGCCAAGCCCGGATGAAGGGTAACCGGTATATGTCAGCGCGGGCGAAACCGTGGCGAGGGCATTGGTTCCCGCACCACTGTGAGCGGTCCAGCCATTTGCAGTAAGAAGGCTTCCTGCCGGGTAGTTAAAATTCTCTACCAGAAGCGGCGCTTGGGCCGATGTGGTCGAGGACATCGAAAGTGCGATCACGAAGGATGTCGCGATCGCAAAGAACCATCTGGAAGGTCTCATAAATATCTCCTAATTTTATAACTTTTCACTGCGTTTCGCGGTAGGGAATCCCGCGAAACAACACGCAGCGTCAATTTATTGGAACGGACTGTAGCTGTAAGCTCTCACTTTGCAACGAAACGACGCGGAAATCAATCGCAGCCGTGTATGACTTCAAAAAAACTTAACGTCGGAACCCGATTTTTGTTATTCTTTCGTTGAAAGGCGACATTTCGAATGAACCGAATCTTTCCAAGCTGTATTTGGTGTGTGGGGCTTATTTTGGTCCTTGCTTGCATCGCTGCGCATGCTCAAACAGCGAAACCGACGCCCGAAGAAGAAAATGAGGTAGTTCGGGTCGATACCGAGTTAGTGGACGTTCCGTTGAATGTGCAGGACAAAACCGGCAGGCCGATCCTCAACCTGAAAAGGGCAAATTTTACCGTTTTTGAGGATGGCCAGAAGCAGGAGATCGCTGAATTTTTCACTACTTCTGCTCCATTTGAGATCGCGATACTGCTCGATACATCGGGGTCGACGCGTTCGGAGCTTGAGACCATCAAGCGTGCCGCCCAGCATTTTATCGACTCATTAAGGCCGGGCGACCGGGTCGCGATCGTCTCGTTCAGGACGGATGTCGCGGACGGACGATCGATGGCGGTTCCCGAGGTCGTTTCGCGGCTGACGGAAGACCGGGACGTACTTCGCTCTGCCTTAGCTCGTGTTTCGAACAGCAACGGGACGCCGCTTTACGATTCGCTTATCAAGGTCGCCGAGACGGTCTTTCGCGACAAACCGGCGGATGAATTCCGCGGACGGCGGGCACTGGTCGCACTGACCGACGGGGTCGATTCGACAAGCTCGGGCGGCTTTGCCGAAGCGAATGACATGCTTACCGAGATCGGCATCACGAGCTACTTTATACGCGTCGATACGAGGCCGTTCTTTGAAGAGAACCTGATGGGCGATTGCCAGACCGCGATCAGGTTCTCGGTTGCCCAACTGCGGCGTTATTATTCGAGTTTCGGGGCAAATTCGAAGGTCGAACGGACGACCGACTTCTGCAAGATCGGCGAATTTGAACGCCTTGCGGTGAGCAAACGCCTGTACGAGATAGCCGACGACGAAATGAAGAATCTCTCTCGCACGTCCGGCGGGCGGATCTTCGAGGCGGCGGATGTCAGCGAGGCGAGGGCCGCGTTCAAGGCCGTGGCGGATGAGATCGGTACCAAGTACAGCCTCGGTTATTACCCGACCAATGAGAAACGCGACGGCACTTTCCGCAAGATCCGGGTCGAGATAAAGGGCCTGCCCGCGGGTGCGGTCGTCCGCAGCCGCGAGGGCTACACGGCCCGACGTCCGTAGCCTCGCAAGCATGCGTTGACCCGCCTTATTTAGTAAAATCCTCGTATGTCTTTCAAATTCAGACGAATATGCCTGGTCGTTTTGGAC
>JAUCQE010000589.1 GCA_030372865.1 Pyrinomonadaceae bacterium | reverse complement strand
AATCATCACCAGCTGCGTATATTTCGACACACAGGGTGTATGTTTTTGCACAAAGGGTGCATATTATTGCAACGTTGGTCTATATTTCTGCACATTTGGTCTACATTTCTTCATATACGGTCTATATTATTGCATTCTGGGTCTATATTTCTTCATGTTTGGTCTACATTATTGCGGCACGGTCGCACATTATGAGCGTCGGGCCGCATATTATCGACTTCGCGTTGTATATTATTGACCTTTGTTTGTCTATTATCGACTTCTGTTTATCTATAACGAACACCGGTTTATACATTTCTAACCTTTCTGCCGCCGTTTTGGCTCAACGCTCGCGTTCTTTGTAAGCCTGGATGGCCTCGCCGGCACCGGCGTGCATTATTTCGGGCTTGTGGTACTTCCAGTGCTTCTCAAATTCCTCGTCGGATAGCTCCGGCATCTCCGAACGGGTCTTTTCCTTCAAATAATTCTCGGCCCAGGCACGAATTTCCGGATCTCGGTTCAACGCCGTGCGTGCTCCGTGCATCAAATTGTCGCGTTCCATGTATTTGGTCTCCTTATGCTAGATTAAATCTTAACGGGCGTTTCCGGGCACAGGCAAGGACGCCCTTTTTTTGACGAGGCCCACGGGCGGCAAAGCCCGCCATCTTTCCGTTCAAGGAGTTTTGCGTGAAAAAGTTCTTTCTCGGTTCCCTTTTGACCATTTCAGCCCTTTTCGGCACCGCCGTTATCGATCGGCCGGCAAGTGCCCAACGGCCCGCCGCAGCACCGGCAAAGCAGACCTATGCCGTGCCGTTCGTCAACAAAAAGCTCGCCAACGGGCTCGAGGTCATCGTGCTGCCCGACCCGAGCGTCCCGCTCGTCACCATCGAGCTTGGCGTTCGCAACGGCTCGTTCACCGAACCGCCCGAGCTGAACGGCCTCTCGCACCTTTACGAGCACATGTTCTTCAAAACGAACGGTGCCGTCGCCCTTTTCCGCTGCGACATGGCAAAGCGTATCGGGCGAATGGACTACTTCAACGGGGCAAATTGTTCGACGACCGAGAAACTACGCTCGCAGCTCGGCGATATCGCGTATCTGAACGACGTCGACAACGTCGGCTACGTCCGCAACGGAACGACGCAGGAAGAGTACGTCAATTATTATTTCAGCACGACCAGCGAGCACCTCGCGACGATGATGCGTTACATGCGCGACGCGACGCTCTACCCGTCGTTTGACGAGCAGGAGTTCAAACAGGAGATCGAGGTCGTGCTCGGCGAACTCGACCGCCAGGAGGGCGAGCCTTTCTACTACCTCGACCGACGCCTGATGGACGAGCTTTTCTACAAATACCCGTCGCGTAAAGCCCCCGGCGGCACACGCGAATCCGTCGCCGCGGCCACGACCGACAAGATGCGGCTGATCCAGTCGCGATACTACGTACCGAACAACGCGGCACTGATCGTGACCGGCGACGTCCAGCCCGAACGCGTCTTCAAGCTTGCCGAAGATCTCTTCGGCGGCTGGCAGAAAGGCGAGGACCCGTTCGTGAAATACCCGCTCGTCGAACATCCGCCGCTTGAAAAGAGCAAGGGCGTGATAGTCGAACAGGACGTCGAGAACGTCATCGTCCAGATCGGCTGGCACGGCCCGTCGATCGGCAAGGACGACGCCTCGACCTACGCGGCAGACGTATTCTCTTACATCGTCGAACAGCCGAACTCGCGGCTCCAGCGGGCGTTGGTCGACAGCGGCCTCGCGGCGGCCGTCAGCGTCCACTACTATACTCAGCGAAACACCGGCCCCATCCGCATCACGCTCGTCACCTCGCCCGACCGTGCAAAGGCCGCCGTTGCAGAGGTTTACAAACAGATCGGCCAGTTCGCTTCGCCGTCCTATTTCACGAACGAAGAGCTCAACAACGCAAAGACGCTGCTCGAGGCCGAGGACCTTCTCCGCCGCGAAAAGCTGAGCGAATATACGCACACGCTCGGATTTTGGTGGTCATCGACCGGCATAGATTATTTCCGCGGCTATCACGCAAACCTGCGTGCAGTTACGCGTGCCGACATCAATAAGTACCTGAACACGTACATCATCGGAAAACCGCATGTCTCGGTCGCACTGCTTTCGGCGAGTGCACGCGAGGCTGCAAACCTGACGGAGGCGGACCTGATCGGCCGCTAAGGGCGGGAACCTGATCGACGAAATCGTAATATGAAGAAAGTCTCAATCATTCTCGTTCTTTTGGCGTTTGCCGCCACCGCATTCGGGCAGTCACCCGCCGCCTCGGCACCGATCACGGAGTTCGAGGTCAACGGGCTCAAGGTCATCCTGAAACGCCGACCGACATCGCCGACCGTCGCCGTCGGGCTGTTTGTTCGCGGCGGTGCGGCAAACCAGACGGTCGACAAGGCCGGGCTTGAATCGATAACGCTCGACACCGCGTCCGAAGGAAGCGTGAAGTTTCCGCGTGCCGTCCTCCGCAAAGAGCTTTCGCGGATGGGCAGTTCCATCGGTGCGGGCTCGAACTATGATTACAGCGCCATATCGCTCGCCTCGACCCGCGAGCATTTCGGCCGGACGTGGGAGATCTTCACCGACGTCGTCAAGAACCCGACATTTACGCAGGCAGATTTCGACCAGGTCCGCGACCGCACGCTAACGGGCCTCAGGAACCGCGGTGCGAGCCCCGACGACGCATTGAATAACCTCGAAGCCGAGATCCTTTACGCCGGCCATCCGTACGCGGCAGACCCGTCGGGAACAGTCGAGACGATCGGTAAATTCACGGTCGCCGACCTGAAGGCATATCACAAGTCGCTGCTCGAAACGTCGCGGCTGCTGCTCGTGGCGGTCGGCGATATCGACGAAGCCACACTGAAGGACCTCGTGACGAAGGCATTCGGTACGATGCCGCGTGGAAATTACACCAGCAAGCCGCTGCCGAAGCTGACGTTCACTGAGGCGACGATCAACGTTTCTCAGCGGACGCTGCCGACCGATTACGTCAAGGGCGTTTTTGCGGCACCGTCGCCCGCCGACCCTGACTATTACGCGATGCGCGTTGCTATGACGCTTCTGCAGAGCCGCGTCTATCAGGAGGTCCGCGTGCGCCGCAACCTTTCATACGCACCGAATGCGGAGATGGGCGGCCTCGCGGCAAACACGGGGAATATCTACGTCACCTCGACCGACGCCAACCAGTCGATCCGCATTATGCTGAACGAGATCGAGAAGATGAAGGCGGGCGACGTCGATCCCGACAGCTTCATGGGCCTTGCGGGATACTTCCTGACGACCTATTACCTCGCACAGGAGACCAATGCCGCGCAGGCAGCCGAGCTTGGCAAGTATGAACTGATCGGCGGCGGCTGGCGTCGTTCGCTCGACTTCATTCCGGGTATGCACAAGGTGACCGCCGAAGAGGTAAGAGCGGCGGCCAACAAGTACATGAAGAACATCCGGTTCTTCGTCGTCGGAAAGCCGCAGGCCCTTGACCGCGCGACCATCGCCGGAAGGTAATTTGCGATGGATCGAAAAAGAAGAAGGCGGCCCGCGAAGGCCGCCTTTTTTAGTTTACTGATCCGGGTCCTTTTTGCTTCCGCCGCCGCGTTGAAGCGGAGGCGATGGAGCTGGCTTCGAAGGCTCGCTCTTTTTCGGCGGCGGATCGTTCTTCGGAGCCGGTGCCGGCCGTGAAGGAGGTTCGCTCTTCTGCGGCGGCGGCTCGTATCGCGGTGTTTCACGCCGCGGCGGTTCGCTCCTGGGCCGCTCACGCTGCAACGGCGGCTCGGGCCGTCGCTGCGGCGGCGGATCATACCTGGGCGTTTCCTGCTTGGGCGGTTCGTACCGCGGTGTTTCCTGCCTCGGAGTCGGCTGTAACGGCGGCTGCGGCCGTCGCTGCTGCTGCGGATAGCTCGGCGTTTCACGCTGCTTTTCCTCCGCCGGCGGCGTTGCCGGCCGTTCGATCAGCGGCGGCGTCTGGCCTGCGGGGCGGTCTACTCCGCCGGTCCGCGGCCGTCCCGGCGTTACTCCCGGTGCCGTTTTCACTTCACCCTGCGGCGTGTTCACCTCAAGCGGCGGGCGGTTGCCGAGCATCCGCGTGTTCTTCAAACGGTTGTCGAGCGGTGCCTGATCAGTCCGTGTCGTAGCTCCGGTCTTGTCAGCGTTCGCCGGCCGTGTAACGACGGGCCGTTCGACTCGTACATCGCGGCCAAGCCGTTTGCCGGCTTCTTCATAGGTCGGCAGGATCGGCGGTGTCTGTGCCTCGACCGGTGCCTTTGAAAGCACTTCCCTAGCCGTCGAGAGCGGCGGACGCCTGTATGCCCCGCGGCCGTTTGCAAATTCATCTTTGCTCGCCGTTACCACACCCGTCGGCGGTATGTTCTGCAGCGGCGGCGTGGTCCGTCTTGCCTGACGCTGCTCGGGCGTCAGGATCGGAGTGCTCCGCGGCACGCGGCTGCTGACCTTTGCAGGCGGCGTCGGAGCCGGTGCGGGATTCTGATTGCCGCCCCAGTTGCGGCGTCGCCGATAGTTGCTGCCGGCGTAATAGTGATAGTTGTAGTTGTAATACGGCGAGTAATAGTCCAGCGGATACCAGCAGTAGTTGTTGCCGTAGGTCGTAAAGACGACCATTGCCGGACGCCACCAGCTGCGGCCATAGCGGTCGTAGCCGTAAGGTGCCCAGTGCCAGTAGCCGTTGTACCAGATCCACCGGCCGTAATGGTATGTCGCCCAGCCCCAAGGCTCGTCGTTCACCCACGTCCAGCCATACGGCGGCACCCATCGCCACTGTCCGTAGCGGTACGGCGACCAATCAGAATACGAGCTGATCGAGCTCGAATACGGCCGCCAGATGTAACCGTAATCCTGCGCGTAGACCCAGTCGCCGTATTCGTCGAGCTCGTCGGCACCATAAATGTCTTCGTCGTAATAGCTGCCGTAATACGAATCGCGTTGGTTCTCCGAAATGCTTTCATCGCGGTCGGCTGACCAGCGGTCGAACGCATCGGCGTAGCTGTCAGAGTCGCCAAGTTCCCACTCGCCGTCAAGTCGGCCCTCGATGAATACCCTCGCGGTGCGGCCGCTGCGGAGCGTGAAACCGGAAGTCGATGAATAGACCCGGGCCTCGCCGCCCTCGAAAACGCTTATGCGGACGGCAGAAGCACCGGCCTGGCCAGCATCAATTCGGTAGGTTCCTTTTGATTGAAGAGCGATCGTCGATCGCGGGGCGTCAATCTCAAAAAATTCCGCAGAGCTGTCGAGATCGTTGAGCCGCACGCTGACATTGCCTTGCGGCACGCTGACGGCAACGCCTTCGTCTTTGAGCGTCAACAGCCGGACCGACGTTAGCTCGTCGGCACGAAGGAACTTGTCGACGGCAAATTGGATCTCAAAACGCGAGTCGTTGTCGGCGACGATCTCATCGCCCTCGACGATCGGAAGGTTCGTGACGGCACGCTCCCATTCTTCGCTGTCAGCACGGCGGACCTGCACGTTTCCGCGGACATAGGTCAACCGGGCGACCGGGGCATTTATCTCGGGGATGTCGTCATCGAACGAATACCCGAAAGCGCTTCCTGCCAGCAGGAGCGAAAGGAGCATCAGCACTAAAGGCCGTTTTCCCGGGGGATACATAGGTTTATCTCCTCAGTTCTAAATTTCTCATCGGGGCGAGCGCCCGCACGCTCCATCGGAGAGCGGCGTTTGACCTAAAAGTTGCAAAATCCATACCGTTCGCAATTCGGACAGGTGGTAGCCAAAACGCCCGAAAACTCGAAGCTTATCGATGAGCGGAGACAAAAGGCACCGCCCTTTTGGTGCAAATGACCAAGCGGGCGGCGCCGAAATAGTGTAACTGCCGTGGCCCTACAAGCTGATGCGCTGTTTGATCACATACGGCCGCGAGGCAACAAACATCTCGCCCGCGTCGTTGAACTTCATCCCGAATGCCTGAGTAGCCTTGACCTTTTTAAGCAGGCGGCCGTCGGGCGAAAAGATATGGATCGAGCTTGTGTCGGTGATATAGATGTTCCCGGCGGGGTCGAGAGCGACGTCGTTCGAGGAGCGGACCTCGGTCGGGATGCGGGTCAGGAACTTGCCGTCGGCGGAGAACTTGAAAATGTCCTTGCTCGTGCGGTCGGTCATGAACATCACGCCGGTGCCGTCGACGGCGATGCGCTCGAAACCGAAGGTAGAACTCGCTGCCTCCGCCGCGTTTTTGAATTCGCGCACCTTTTTGAGGTTTGCATCGTAAATGAAGATGTTCTTTCGCGCGGTGCACGCCACGCGGCCGTCGAGCATCATCGCGATACCGTTGCAGTTGTCGTCCGCGCTCGCCGCAAGCTTTTTCCCTGTCAGCCCTTCGTATTTCGTGACACCGCGGTTGTGCAGCACATAGATATTGCCGCTGCGGTCGGCGAGAAGCCCGTGGAGAAGGTCGCCGTCCTCGACCGCCCATTGAGTTCGGAACGTGCCCGCCTGGTCGAAGACCTGAATGCGGCCCCCGGAATAGTCGCCGCTATAGATATTTCCCTGTTGGTCGACCGCAACTTCACGGTTGTCGGTAAAACGGCCCGCACCCGTTCCCTCGCCGCCAAACTTCAATATCTCCTCGACGTCGGATGCCTCGGCGGCGGCCGCCCTCGGAATGTTCTGCGGCGAGGAGGGCTCGGTCATCACGATCTGTGTGCTTTTCGAGTTAAGAAAAAAGTACGTTCCGGCGACGACGACGCCTCCGATCAAGAGTCCGAGCACCGATAGGATCGCGATGGTTCGCAGCACAACGCCGGCCGGACTCGGCTCGTTGCTTCGCGAGGCGGTGACAGAGACCGGGGCCGACGAGCGGATCTGCATACCCGAAATATCGACGCCGTCGCCGCGTTCGAGGGCATCGACTGCATTCTTCGCCTCCGCCAGGCCGACACCGAACGTTTCGCGGAACTCCTTGATCGCTTCGATCTTCTTACCGTCGGCTATAAGCCGCGTGATCTCCGCGATCTTAAGTGCTTTACCGGTCAACGCGTTAATATCGCCGAATGGCGACGGCCCGCCGATGCCGAACATGCCCGAGGGCACAACGACCGTGCTTCCGCAGAAACTGCATTTCTGCATCTGCTTTCCTTCGAACTCGAGCGGTGCGGAGCAAGCCGCACATTTGAATACTTCTGGCATATCGTGGAAAAAGCCCGGGGTGAATTGGCCGGGATGGGGAATTATAACCTTTTCAGGTTAGATCTTGCTTATTGCAAATGAAAAAGGCGGGCTTTCACCCGCCTTTCTGCTTCGTATTTGAAACTTGCTCAAACAACCGCTCCCGGATAGCCTGCCCCGAGTTTCGAGGCATCGCCGCCGGCAAGGTCGTTCAGCAGTTCGTAATGGAAATAATCGAACTTTGCCGCTACGGCCGGTTCCACGCGGCGGTCGTACATCTCGCGTGAGCGGTCGATCGCTTCACGCAGCCGGTTGTAAAGATCGCCTGCCTCGCGGCCTTCGGTCACCTTCTGTTCGTTGTAAAGCTTGATCTCCGAAACGAGAAGGCGTGCAAAGCGGCGGGCGTTGTTATGTATCTTGCGTTCTTCCTCAGAGACCTCGATCGGGAGATCGATGTTCCGCTCTGAGAGACGCGAACGGCCGGCTTGTGTTGCGGACATATCCACTGTCGCGGGCGCCGCCGGTTCCGGAGCGTAGCCGCCGGAAACAAACTCCGGTTCGGGTGCTGACGCGACCGGTTCCGGCTGCGGTTCCTCGACATGGACCGAAGGCCTGAACGCGAAACCGTTGCCGACCTCTTCAACAGTCTCCGGTTCCGGAGCAGGTGTCGGCTGGAACTGATACGCCGGGGCGTCGACAACCGGATCTGCCACCGGTTCCGGTGTCGAATAGGACTCGAACGAAACGGGCTGGGATTGGGGCTCCGCCGGCGCCTCGTATGCCGGAGCGTTGTAGGATTGATATGACGCCTCTTCGGCGACCGGTTCAGCGCTGTAAGAAACGGCTTCCTCGACTACGGCCTCTTCGTAGACCACCTCTTCCGCGGCGGTCGGCTCGAATTCGTAAACGCTCGCGGCGACCTGTTCGGGCTCGCTGTACTCAGGGGCCGGATCCGGCGTCGAGAATTGAGCGGGCTGGTATTCCGAAGCAGTTAGGGGCTCGACGTAATCCGGTGCATTGTATTCGAATGCAGGCGTTTCCGCTGCCGGTTCCGGCGCAGTGTATTCAGCGACGGGCTCTGGCGCATATTCGGGTTCCGGTGCTGATGCCGGCTCAGGTACCGAATACTGGTTAGCTGCCTGGGAAACTTCCTGCGGAACGGCTGCGGGCCTTGCGGCGGCGCGGAGTTCGACCGTCAGGCCTGCTACGCGAACCAAGGTCTCAAGCGCCTCGACGTTCATAGTGATGCCTTCGGTGCCGTAGTCTGCATAAAGAACCGCGACCGCTTTTCCGCGGGCGATCAGCGGGATCGCGTACATCCTGTCCGGGCGGCCAAAGCCGAGCGGTGAGATGAACTCAGATTCGTCATCGGCGTGCGTGCCGTATTTACCCTCTTCGGTATTGCGGGATGTGACCGCCGCACCGAGGATCGTGTCGGACGTGAGCGGGACGCGAACGTCGGCGGCGGAATTGTCGCCGCTGCCCTCGCCGAAGGAACGCCAAGCGACGAGGTGGTCGCCTTTGACGATGAAGAACACGCCGCGCGGAGCGAACTCGGCCGCGTGCGCGATCAGTGACGAGAGTATCTCGACCTGCGTCATCTTCGATCCGATCTCGCCGACCGCGTCTCTGACAAGGTCATAGCGGGCCTCGGGCATCGCCTCACGCTGGAGCTTTTCAGCCTCGCTGAACGCCGAAGCCGCCAACTGCGCGCCTTCGTCGCGTGCGAGCCTCAGATGCTCGACAACGGATTCCGTGAATCCCCGATCAAGAGCCGGCGTTGCCTCCAGCCGCGACGATAGGGCGTTGATCGCCTCATCCATCTGCGACCGGTGCTTTGCAAACTCGGTCTCGAAATTTCGTTGAAAGTCGGCGACATCGCGGCGCATTGCTGCGAGCGTCTCGCTGAGATAACTCTCGAATTCAGCTTTCAAACTAAGTTCGAGTTCTTCACTTGTCACTGGGGCTTGTCCTCCAAATATAGATAATCAGGGCAATTAAAAAACGGTAGGTTTGGCTGGCGGTTTTGAGCAGAAAGTGCTGGCGCGAGGGCGACTGACAATTTGAGACAAATCGCCACCATGAAAATTATTGCGAAATTTGGGGTTTGATGTCAAGAATTTCTTCTTGACGCGGAAGTGGGAGCTAGACCGCGACGACGTCGATATCGGGATCGATCTCTTCGCGGATCATGTTCTCGATCGCCATCAGCGTGCCCGTCAGTGAGCTTGGGCAGCTCCCGCAGGCACCCTCGTAGCGGATCTGCAGGGTCGTGCCTTCGAGGCCGACGATCTCAAGCCAGCCGCCGTCGCTGGCAAGGTACGGACGAATGCGTTCATCAAGCAGGGTGTTGATCTCGGCGATCTTCGGGTCGTCCGCGGCGGCGGCTGCGATAGCTCCGCCAACCGACTTCGCCGCAGAGCCGTTGCCATTCGCCGGCCGGACGCTTTCGAATGCACGGATCGGCACGGCAAGCTCGGGCAGGACCTCATCCCACTCAGCGTCGTCGGTCTTTTCGACCGTGATCATCTTGTCCATGTAGAAGACCGAAACGACATCGCCGACCTCAAAGATCGAACGTGCGAGAGCATCGTCGGCGGCCGTCTCGGCATTCTTGAACGAATGCGAGGTGCCGTACGAGACGGGTTCTTTCAAAATGAACTTTACCGCGTTCGGGTTTGGCGTTTCCTGTATATCTGCGATCTTCGGCATTGCTTGTACGGCCCCTGTTAGTTGCCCAAAACATAAAGTTTATAAAACCTTACATTTTTGTCAACATTATAGACCATTATGATGCCGAATGCACCCGGGCGGTGTGCCAAAAACACGAATGGGTGCCGGCCAAAGCCGGACACCCAGACGAAAAAAACCCTTTGACGCTTGCAGGGCGACCGAGGAGAGCAAGCCGAACTTGGTGCTATTCCGTGATGTGAATATCCGAATTCTTATTCACGCGTCCCGACATAAAGAATCCGCCGAGAGCCACGGTGGCAATCAAAAAGATGAAAGCCAGCACCATCCACAAAAAGTTTGCGGTCTGCATATACTGATACACAGAACCCGCGGTAAGCACCAGACTTACCAATGCTAACAACAGATACAGCATTTCCTACACCTCCGATGTGATAAACAGGGGCAAAAACGCCGAAATTTTGGGGAAACTTCTCAAAGAACGGAACCCAAAATCTGCGGTCGGACAAAGCGACCAGTGAGATTTCAAACTTCTTTCCGATTTCTGCCTAATGTTAACCCCAATATGGAAAAAAAGGCAAGCTAAATTTCAGACAGCTTTGAGTTTAGTGAAACGTACGTGACGCCGGTCACGTCGCGTAAAGCCTTGCGACGGCTGTTCTTGGAATGCCTTGAAGGTCGGGGAGAAAGGCGACATCGGCCCAGATCGCGTCACTAAACAATGCACGCACCTTTTCGTGCTGGCCAAATCCGATCTCAAGCAGTAGCCAGCCGCCCGCAATGAGATATCTCGGAGCCTCGGCGACAATGCGGCGGACGATCGAAAGTCCGTCCGCTCCGTCGGTCAGTGCCACGTGCGGTTCGAACAATCCGACCTCGCTCTGCAAGGTAAGCATATCGCCCGAGGGAACGTACGGCGGGTTTGAGACGATCATCGCGAACCGTTCATCGCCGAGAGCGGCAAAAACGTCCGACTCGCGAAGCTCAATCCGCGCCGCCACGCCGTGCGTTTCGGCATTTTTACGCGCGACCTCGATCGCCGCCGGTGAGATATCGAGCCCGACGCCGGTCACGTCCTTCAGCGAATGAAGTATCGAGACCACGATGCACCCCGAACCGACGCCGACCTCGCAGATGCGCGCCGGCTGCTGCGGTTCGAGGATGCGGATCGCCGCCTCGACCACCAGTTCCGTCTCCGGCCTCGGTATCAGGACATCCGGCGTGACCGCGAACTCGAGCCCGAAAAACTCCTGCCTGCCGGTGATGTACTGGAACGGCTCGCGGGTCTCGCGGCGTTTAACGACGGATCCGAATGCCGATTCTTCGTCTTTTGTCAGATCGTATTCGGGATGTGCGATCAGAAATGTCCGGTCGCGGCCGGTCGCAAAAGCGAGAAGAGATGCCGATTCGCGTCGCGAATCGATGACGGCTGCAGCCGTGAGCCGCTGTTCGGCTTCGCGTAAGGCTTCGGCGATATTCATCTTGCGCCGTCTCCGCGAAAGACCGCCGGGAGCGTGAGCAAAATGATCTTAAGGTCGAGCCACAGCGACCAGTTCTCGATGTAGTAAATATCGATGCGGACCATTTCGTCGAACCTCAGCCGGTTGCGGCCCGATACCTGCCAGAGGCCGGTGATGCCGGGTTTCATGTCCAGCCGCTTTCGGTGCCAGAGTTCGTAATTCTCGACCTCGTACGGGATCGGCGGCCGCGGGCCGACCACGCTCATGTCGCCTTTGAGGACGTTGAAAAGCTGCGGCAGTTCGTCGAGGCTCGAACGCCTGAGCCAGCGGCCGGCGGGCGTGATGCGGGGGTCGTCCTTTACCTTTCCGTAAACGGGCTCGTCGCTGTCGCCGGCATTCGCTTCTTCGTGGCCGACGATGTTCTTCTTGAATGCCTCGCGATGGATCGCCTCGTCGGCATCGGCGTACATGGTGCGGAACTTGTAGCAGAGAAAGATGCGGCCATCCATCCCGACGCGTTCCTGTTTGAAGACGACCGGGCCGCGTGAACCGAACTTGACGATCAACGCGATCGCCGCAAGCACCGGCGATGCGGCCGCGATCGCGATCGACGAGATAACGATGTCCGACGCGCGTTTTACGAAACGCTGAACGTCAGAAAGCGGTTCGCGAAACAGCCGGACCATCGGCAGCACGCCGATCTGCTCCACGCTCGTCTTTTGCGGCAGCAGGTTGAAAAGGCTCGGGGCAAAGCGGAACTCGACGCGGCGTCGCCTTCCGACCTGCATCATCACGTCGAAAAGATGGCTGCTGTCGACGAAGGTCTCGGTGATTATGACTTCCTGTATTCCGAGTTTGCGGATCAGTTCCGGCAGGTCGTCGAAGCTGCCGATGACCGGCGAAGCTTCGAACTCGCCCGAACGCCCGTTCGTCTCGCCCGTGACGACACCGACGACGCGGTAACCGAGATCGGGACGCTCCTTCAATTCCGCGATTGTCTGGATCGCCTCGGCGTTCGTCCCGACGATCAAGGTCGGCAATAGATTGATGTCACGTCTGCGGACCGCGGCTTGTGCCGCACGAACTGCGAGGTGGAATGCGAGAAGAAACGCGAGGGCAAGGACGAAATCGAGAACGAAGATGCCGCGGGAATATGAGAACTCGCGAAAGGCGAAGCCGCCGCGGAAAAGAAATGCCCAGGCGATGATCAGCAGCGAGCCGACGGCGACCGCCTTGAAAACCTTGATCGCCTCGTTCGCATACGAGAACGCCCCGCCGAAACGATAAACGCGAGTGTAGGCAAGCATCGCGATGCGGATAATGACCGCAAAGTAGAAGATACCCGCGTACGGGACGAACTCCTTCGACCACGCCCACGCGGTCTCGGAGAGAATCGGCTCGCCCTCGCGGAGCGTGAACGCAAGCAGCAACGCCGCCGCCGTCAGCAACGCATCGACGCCTGCGACCACGGCCGTGATCAGCGGAAGAACGTACCGCGGCACCCGTCTGGGTTCGGCGGCGATGTTCGCTTGTAACTTGTTGCCTGCGGCGGTTGCGGTGCTCACGGTCGTCTCAACGCAAAGAGTATATTATCCCGCTCGCCTGCTCAATCGCCGGTGCGGCGGACGCGGGGCGGAAACGCAAAGCCGAAGTCCTCGGCATCGAGCGTAAGGTTGGGGTTATAAAACGGATCGCGTTCGAAGTATGCCGGCCATTTTTCTCTTAGGTGTTCAAGTTCAGTATCGGCGACAAGTTCACGCGGCTCGGCCGCGGTCACGGATGCCCACGGCGTCCAGACTATGCGTTTGCCCATTGTGATGAGCCGCAAGCACAGGTCGATATCAGAATAGTTACGGGGAAATTCACCTGCAGCAAAGCCGCCGGCCTCTTCGAATAATTCCCTTCTGATCGCCATGCATTCGAACGACACCGCCGAGAAATTCTGGTCGACCGCGAGCCGTTCGAACTCACCTTGGTCCTCTGCGTGATAGCCGAAATGCGGCCGTCCGACACCGTTGCCGAGCCCGAGAATAAAACCCGCATTCACCACCCGCGAATTTTCGCTCACGATCTTAGCTCCGACCCCACCGACGCCATCCTGCAACGCCCGGCCGGCAAGTTCGCCGACCCAACCTCGCGAAGCAGAAACGGCTGGGCAAGCGACGAATATGAGGACCGATCCGTTCGTCCGCCTTGCTGCCCGATCGAGGTCACTCGCCGTCGGCCCCTCAGCAGAGATCGATTCTATGAACTCATATTCACTCGCCGCACACAGCTTTTCGGCATCGGCGTCGGGCGACAGGATAAGCGAGACAAGCGGTGTCGGCTCCGGCAGTTTGTATATCGTGCGATGAAGTTCTCCGATACCGCGTGTTACATCGGCATCGACGCCCGTCCTCACATAGTGCTCGCGGATCGCGTCACGGGCGCGTTCGTGGGCATACGTTTTCTCGGTCGAATCAAGCGCGACCGAGCCCGGTATCGCACGCCAATGGTAAAGCACAAGCGGGATGTGGACGATCGTTTCCGGCGATATCTGTTCGATGAACCGCAGCGAAAGGTCGTAGTCCTGGCTGCCCTCAAGCCCGACGCGAAACCCGCCTATCTTTCTCAGAACCTCCGTCCGGAATGCACAGAGATGCGTCACAAGGTTCAGCGAACGGAACATCTCCGCGCTCCAGTCCGGCTTGAACATCGGCTGGTAACGTCGGCCGCCCGCGTCGATCTTGTCCTCGTCGGTGTAGATCATGTTCACGTCCGGCCGCGTGTTCATAACACGCGCGACGTGAAACAGCGCGTCTTCGGCCAGGCGGTCGTCGTGGTCCATCAAGGCGGTGAATTCGCCTCGTACGATCGCGAGTGCCGAATTCGACGCCGCCGAGATATGGCCGTTCTCTTCGCGGAATAAAACACGGATGCGCTCATCGGCCGCCGCGTATTCCTGTCTCTTATACACATCTGACGCTGCCGACGAGTTCCGAA
>JAUCQE010000588.1 GCA_030372865.1 Pyrinomonadaceae bacterium | reverse complement strand
TCCTACACCTCCGATGTGATAAACAGGGGCAAAAACGCCGAAATTTTGGGGAAACTTCTCAAAGAACGGAACCCAAAATCTGCGGTCGGACAAAACGACCTGAGAGATTTCAAACTTCTTTCCGAATTCTGCCTAATGTTAACCCCAATTCGGAAGAAAAGGCAAGCTAAATTTCAGACAGGTTTGAGTTTAGTGAAACGCACGTGACGCCGGTCACTCCGGGCGAAGCCTGGCGACCGCCGTCCGCGGAATGCCCTGAAGATCCGGCAGAAACACGACTTCCGTCCACACAGCATCGTCAAACATTGCACGTACTCGCTCATGCTGGCCAAACCCGATCTCGAGCAGCAGCCAGCCGCCGGCAACAAGAAAATTTGGAGACTCGGCAATGATCCTGCGGACGATCGAAAGGCCGTCCGCACCATCCGTCAGCGCCATGTGCGGCTCGAATAAACCGACCTCGCTCTGCAATGTCGGCATGTCGTCGGCCGGGACATAGGGCGGATTGGAGACGATCATCATGAAACGCTCATTGCCGAAAGGGGTGAAGATGTCGGACTCCCGAAGCTCGAGCCGGTCCGCAACTCCGTGCCTTTCGGCGTTTTGATCAGCCACCCTCAGCGCCGCCGGCGAAATATCCAGGCCAACTGCGGTCGCATCCTTCAGAGAATGAAGGATCGAGACGACAATACATCCCGAACCTACGCCGACCTCGCAGATGCGTGCCGGCTGCTGCGGTTCGAGGATCCTGATCGCCGCTTCGACGACGAGTTCCGTCTCAGGCCGCGGTATCAGGACGTCCGGCGTTACCGCAAACTCAAGCCCGAAAAATTCCTGCCTGCCCGTGATGTATTGGAATGGCTCGCGAGCCTCGCGGCGATCCAGTACCGAATTGAACGCGGCTTCTTCGCCGCTCGTCAGCTCGTGTTCGGGATGCGCAATAAGGAACGTTCGGTCGCGGCCGATCGCGAAGGCGAGCAGCGACGCGGATTCGCGACGCGGGTCGATGACCGCCGCGGCCGTGAGCCGCTGCTCGGCCAAAGCTAGCGCGTCTCGGATATTCATCGCGCTCCATCTCCGCGAAACACCGCCGGCAGCGTCAGCAGGATGATCTTAAGGTCGAGCCAGAGCGACCAGTTCTCGATGTAGTAAAGGTCGATGCGGACCATCTCATCGAACTTCAGCCGATTGCGTCCCGAGACCTGCCAGAGGCCGGTGATGCCGGGTTTCATATCCAGCCGCTTGCGGTGCCAAAGCTCGTAGTTCTCCACCTCGTAAGGGATCGGCGGACGCGGCCCAACGATGCTCATGTCGCCTTTGAGCACATTGAAAAGCTGCGGCAGTTCATCAAGGCTCGACCTCCTCAGCCAGCGGCCCGCGGGTGTGATGCGCGGGTCGTCCTTGACCTTGCCGTAAACGGGTGCGTCGCTGTCGCCGGCGTTTGCTTCTTCGTGCCCGACGATATTCTTCTTGAATGCCTCGCGGTGAATCGCCTCGTCGGCATCGGCGTACATCGTGCGGAACTTGTAACAAAGAAAGATGCGGCCATCCATGCCCTGTCTCTTATACACATCTGACGCTGCCGACGAGTTCCGAA
>JAUCQE010000587.1 GCA_030372865.1 Pyrinomonadaceae bacterium | reverse complement strand
CGCTGCTTCTTAGCGGTTCACGCGGCGGATTGGTCGCGTTTCTTGCTCAGTTAGTATTCCTGGTTTTGGTAACCGTCGGTACGCGAAGTCGGAAAAAGCTCGCGCTAAAGGTTGCTTTGGTCGTCGTCCTTTTTGCCGCGATCATCGGCGGTTCGTTCTTTGTCGGCGGCGAGACGTCGCCTACGCGTATTGCGGAGACGGCTCAGTCGAAGGATATTACGACCGACCGTGCCCATATCTGGAGCGTCACGCTGAATGTCATCCGAAACCATTTGCCGCTCGGTGCGGGCATGGGGGCATTCGGCGTCGCCTATACGCCCTATGACTCTTACAGCGGGCTTGAAAGGGTCGAACAGGCCCATAATGACTACCTACAAGTGCTTGCCGACGCGGGACTTGTCGGGTTGGTGATCGGTGCCGCGTTCCTTTGGCTGATCTATGACACGGGCCGCCGAGCACTAAAGGTCGAGAATGTTTATCGCCGGGGCGTTGCTGCCGGGGCGTTTGCCGGCATCTTCGCGATACTGGTTCACAGCATATTCGATTTCGTACTTCATACCACCGCTATTTCACTTGCCTTTCTGATGCTCCTGGCACTGCTGGTCGCGTCGCGATCGGATTACGCAGACGATCAGGAGATAGTACTGGAGCACGGGCCGAGAGAGCGTTCCCGATCTTCGAAGGGGCGGATCGCCAGATTCAGGAAATAGACCTTGGCGAACGCTTGCCGCCCGTTAAGCAGAATTTCACGCTCCGTCTTCCAATGGACAATCCTTAAGCGCCACGCCAGTTACAATAGATCTCGTAACGCTGACATCTTCCATAGCTCCTGTTTTTTGAGATGTGCGTTGGACTAGCGATTCCGGGGCTGCTTGGGGGAGCGACCTCGGAGGTTCAACCAGTTCAATAGGCCGTAAATGGCCGAACGAGCCGGTGAACTCCAGAAGCGACAGTTGCCACTCTATGTCGCTAAATGAAAAGGCCGGAGAATATCTCCGGCCTTTTCATTTGTTCAACGTGAATTCGTAACTAAGCTTCAGTCGAAGCCGCAAGCGGCCGCTTTCGGAAAAGGGAAAAGATATAGAACAAGATCCCATGTCCAACGTAGATCGCCGAAAGAATCAGCAGTACGTACTTTGAATATAGATAAATCAGCATTCCGACCGCTGCAACCAAAAGCAGCAGGTATAGATTCCCGCGGCCCGAGCCGGCGGTCTTAAAGCTTGTATATTTGATGGTGCTGACCATCAGAACGCCAAGAACGGCGATCAGGACCATCATCAGGACCGCGTAAAACTGGGCCATTCCCTCGCCATGCGAACTGAGCGGCATCGGCGAAAAATGTACGATCGACGCCATCAACCCGGCGGCAGGCGGGATCGGAAGTCCGACAAAATTCTTTTTGTCGAGCTTTGGCGTCCCTTCCATCAGCACTCGCGGCCGCGTTGACTGGATGTTGAACCGGGCCAGCCGAAACGCACCGCACATTATGTACATGAATAGCAGGAAGACGCCGAAGCCGTATTCAGAACTGCTTTCGCCAAAAGCCGGAGCGAACGCCCAACTGAAAATGAGGGCGGTCGGAGCGATTCCGAAGGTCAGAACATCTGCCAAAGAATCGAACTGAACGCCGATCTCGGTCGCGGTCTGCGTCATTCTGGCGACGCGGCCGTCCAGAGTGTCGAAAAGTATCGCAAGCCCGATCGCGACTGCCGCATAGTTGAAATAGCCGGCCGCGCCAGCCGGGTCGGAAAATGCGAGGTGAAATCCTCGGATGGACCACAACACCGCAAGGAAGCCGCAGCCGATATTGCCGGCAGTGAAAGCCGTCGGGATCACGTAAAGCCCTTTCTTTATCCCTTTATGGACCTTTTTTGGTTCTGTGCTTTCTTCCATGCGATTTATTTGATTCGGGCGATGACGGTCTCACCGCCGACCACGCGGTCGCCGATCTTCACAAGGATCTCAACGTTGTTGGGCATTAGCAGATCTGTACGCGAGCTGAATTTGATAAGGCCGAATTTCTGGCCCCGTTCGAGGTTGTCTCCGGCTTTGTTCCAACAGACGATGCGGCGGGCGAGTATGCCGGCGATCTGTGTACAGACGACCGTAACCTTCTCGCCTTTGATCGTCAGGGCATTTCGTTCGTTAATGAAACTCGCGTCGTTGCCGGTCGCCGGGGCCTTTTTGCCCGGAATGTATTCGGCTTTTTCGATAGTTCCAGCGATCGGCGAGCGGTTTATGTGGACGTCAAGCGGTGATAGGAAAACGCTTACGACCTTTCCTGCTTCGGACTCGTCGATCCGGGTGACCTTACCGTCAGCCGCGGAAACGATGATGTCCGGGTCGCCCGGCACGTTCCGGTACGGGTCGCGAAAGAAATAGGCCATAAAGGCCGCAAGAGCAGCCAACATGCCGGCAACGATCCATAAGCCGAAATAGCCAAAGATCAGCGCCAGAACAGCGGGGATTAGAACGAACGGATATCCTTCCTTTGCCATAATGAATCGGAGGTTAGAACCGCTGTTAGACGTCTAACATCGCCGATCTAACCTCCTGAGCTTGCAAAGATTCTATAAGATTAGCGTGCGTTTGGCGAACGCAAAAAAAGCCCGCCGTTACCGAACGACGGGCGAGAGGAGGATATGTGAAGTAGATTTCTAGCTGCGAACAGGATTATCCTTCGCGAAGCTGTAGGCGCACCATGCCGAAATGAAATGGACGACCCAGCCGAGCGTACCCGCCGTTCCAATCCATGAAACCCCGGTCAAGAGCAACCAAATGATGCCAACGACTATGCGGCCGTTGTAGATCTGACCAACCCCAGGAACGAGAAAACTCAAAAGTCCCGCTAGTAGTGGATTCCGCATTGTAGATAACTACCTCCACAATCGTTTAACGTCGGAGGACGGAAAAGGTTCCCAAATTTTTTTAGGTTCTTAATGAGCGAGGAACTCATGGACCGCGAAATGGATCGCGAAAAAGAGGGCGACGCCGGCGAAGACCGCAAATGAAACGAGTGGCCGTTTGCCGCCGTGGTGGTTGACCTCGGGGATAAGGTCGCTTGCGGCTACATAGAGCGTGACCCCGGCCGCTATCGGCAGGGCATAGGCGACGGACCCTTCGATTCGGCTGCCGATAAAATAGAACGCAAGCACGCCAATGAGCGTGGCTGTGCCTATCAAGGCAGTGGCGATAAGCACCTCCCGGATGCTCTTTCCGGCTGCGAGTATCATCGAGCCGATCGTGAAGCCTTCGGGGAATTTGTGCAGAAATACGGCGATAAAGACCAGGAAACCGATCCTGATATCGATAAGCGACGCTGCGGCGATCGAAACGCCGTCGAAGAATGTGTGTATCAAAAGCCCGCCGACGCCGGTGTATGCGGACCGGGCGGAAAGAACGTGATCGGAATGGACTTCTTCGCCGAGATGGAAATGCGGCGCGATGGTGTGCTCGAAGAACTGCGTGATCAAATATCCGGCGAGTACCAGCAGCATCGGGAGATAGAGATTCTCGCTCGTCAAAGCCGTGGCCGTGCCACTCCAAAGCACTATGGTTTTGGGTAGTACCTCGAAGAGCGTAACGGCTAGCATAAACCCGGCTCCGAGCGCCAAAAGGTACTTCAACGCAGGCTTGTAATTAGAATGCAGCTTTGAAGGGAAAAGTATAAGGCCGCCGAGCACATTGGCTGAGGCGGCGATAACGCCAAACATAAGCAACTGAAGAAGTACCGAGTCCATACGGCGGCTAGAATCTTCCAACTCTACCGCAATTG
>JAUCQE010000586.1 GCA_030372865.1 Pyrinomonadaceae bacterium | reverse complement strand
GAGCAGATGAGCGTCTATCTCGACGATATCGCCGACATGTCCAAAGTCGACCGGACGCGTCTCACCGGTGTCTTTGTCGAGAACCTCTTTTGGCGGCCGCTTTTCCGCCTTGATTATCGCGCCGTCGACGCCTGAGAGACCGACCGATGCGATGCCGCGGCGGCGAAGCTGGGCCAATATTTCGGTATTGATCTTTCCGCGAAAGACCATCTTTGCAAGTTCCAGCGTGTCGTCATCGGTAACCCGCCGCCCCTCGACAACCGTTTGGACAACGCCGAGCTTGCCCGCGAGCTCAGTCAATTGCTTGCCGCCGCCGTGGATAACGCAGACCTTAATGCCGACCTGATGAAGAAGCGCGAGTTCCTCGGTCAGCGACGCAAGGTTAGACTTATCTTCCGTCACCTTGCCGGAGAACTTGACGACAAAGGTCTTACCCTTAAATCGCTGAATGTAGGGTAAAGCCTCCCGCAGGAGGTCTAGCGTCTCAATGTTCATCTAAATAGCTCCGTCATGATCGCCTTCTGTACGTGCAATCGGTTCTCTGCCTCGTCGATCACGACGGAGCGGGGTGAATCGATAACTTCGTCCCGTACAACCACATTACGGCGGACCGGGAGACAGTGCATGAACAAGGCGTCATTTGTCATGGACATCTTACGCTCATCGACTATCCAGTCCGCCCGAAACGATGCACGATTCGCGACCTCACCCTCGGGATTGCCGTAAAAACTCTTACTGCCCCAGCTTTTGGCGTAAACCACGTCAACGCCGTCGTAGGCAGCATCGAGATCATTGGCCACCGTTAAACTTCCACCCGTCGCATCGGCATGGCTTTGGATCTCGGTCATAAGCTCGTCGTCCAACCCGTAACCGTCGGGATGTGCGATCACAAGATCATGTCCGAACTGCGCGGCTGCCAACGCAAAGCTGTTCGGAACGGCCATCGGTAGCGGCTTTGGATGCCACGCCCAGGTCAGAAGCACGCGTTTTTTGACCGGCCCTAAATTTTCCCGGATCGTCATCATATCCGCCATCGCCTGACACGGGTGGTGCATTGCAGATTCCAGGTTGATGACCGGAACAGATGCGTATTTCACAAACGCGGAAAGGACCGGGTCGAGCCTTTCTTCTTCCCAGTTCTCGAGTGACGCGAATGTTCGAACACCTATTGCGGAAACGTAGCGTTCAAGTACTCGAACAAACTCTTTTAGGTGCTCTGTCTTGTTGCCGTCCATCACGACCCCGTCACGATGTTCCAAAGTCCAGCTTGTTCCGCCCGGTTCAAGGATCACCGGGTTACCGCCGAGTTCATAGATGCCGACCTGCATCGACGCACGTGTGCGAAGGCTCGGGTTGAAGAAAACGAGGGCAACGGACTTGCCCTCGAGCGGACGGCCGATCGCGTTTCCGGCTTTTATCTGAAACGCAGATTCGATCAGCCGCGAAAGGTCGCGGCTGTCGAAGTCACCGGTATTTAGAAAGTTCTTAACAGCTGTCATTAGATCAAGCCGACATCCAGCAGGCATCGCTTGATCCGCTGGAGCGTGTGTTCAATATTGTTATCGAGTCCTATCGAGAAACGAACCAGTCCATCACTGAGTCCCATCTCGAGCCGTTCGTCTTCCGGGATCTCCGAAGACGTACTATGCCCTGGCATGCTAAAAAGCGTCTTGAAATATCCGAGGCTTACGGCCAGGTAGCCGACCTTTTCTTCCTGCATTTTTCGCATAAAGATCTTGGCCGTGGCTGCATCGCCGGTATCAAGCGTTAGCATTCCGCCGTAACCGTATCCGTGGTTCATCATTGCCTCGAGCATTCCGTGCTGCGGATGGTTGGGAAGCCCGGGATAGTGCACCGTCAGCCCGAGATCCGAAAACGCCTTGGCAAGGAACATTGCATTCTCACTGTGCTGACGCATTCGCAAATGTAGACTGTGAATGTTCTTGAGGATGCTTGCGGCACGGGTACTATCCAGCACCGGACCTAGCAGCATCGTCGCGCCGGCATTAATATCGGTCAGCTTGTGCACGAACTCTTCGCCCGCGCATATACAACCCGCGACGCAATCGCTGGTGCCGTTGATGTACTTCGTAAGGCTGTGAATGACGATGTCCGCACCGAGCCGTGCCGGAGATACGATCATCGGGCTGAAAGTGTTATCGACGACCATCTTGATGCCACATTTCTTTGCCAACTCGGACAAAGCCGGTAGGTCTGCGACCTCAAGGAGCGGGTTGCTCATCGTCTCGCAATAGATCACCCGCGTTTTGTCCGTTATCGCTTTCGCGACGGCGTCCAGATCTCGGATGTCCACAAAGCGCGTCGTTATTCCCAAACGCGGCAGGAAGTTCTTAAAGAACGCATAGGTTCCGCCGTAGATCGTATGTGCTGAAACGACCTCATCGCCGGCCTCGCAGAGTTGCAGAATCGTAGATGTGATCGCCGCCATTCCAGATGCGACGACCTGAGCCGATTCCGTATCCTCCATTCGGGCGAGCGCGTTCGCAAGGTACTTGCTCGTTGGATTCCAGTGCCGGGAATAAAGAAAGCAGCCTTCGATCTCGTGCTCGAAGGATTCCTCCATAAGCTCCGGGCTCATAAAGGTATATGTTGATGAATCGGTGATCGACGGGTTGACGTCGCCAAACTCACCGAAGACGAGATAGTCTTGTATCCTACTTGCCGGGTCGAACATATTTAATGTGCCAGCCGTTCGATAAAGAGATCGATTTCCTCAAGCCGGGTGTTCAGCGGCGGCAGCAACCTGAGAACCTTCGGATCGCTGGATGTGCCAGTAATGATGCCTGCCTCGAGCAGACGTTCGTGGACCGGCGAGCAGTTTTCTTCGAACTCGATCCCTAACAAACAGCCTTTTCCTTTGATAGATCTAACTCCGGGAACGCCCGT
Organism: Pyrinomonadaceae bacterium; assembly: GCA_030372865.1. GTDB lineage: Bacteria > Acidobacteriota > Blastocatellia > Pyrinomonadales > Pyrinomonadaceae > OLB17. Next base: position 2,494 of record JAUCQE010000586.1, on the reverse strand, counting down.
GAGGCCGGTTCGAATGCGAGACTCGATCATCGACGCGTTCTCGATCATTCTGTCGCTTTCGATCGCTTCTAACGTGCCCAAAACCGCCGCCATTGCGAGCATCCCTCCACCAAATGTTGTACCAAGATCGTTTAGTTTTATGTGACCGGCGACACGGGCATTGACGAGACACGCGCCGACCGGCACACCGCTGCCGAGCGATTTTGCCAACGTAACAATGTCCGGAACGACGCCACCTGCAAAGCTACTGCCGGCGAAGAACCACTCACCGACGCGGCCAATGCCCGTTTGCACCTCGTCGAATATCAGCAACGCACCATTTCCGTCACAGAGACGGCGAAGTTCGATGAAGAATTCAGGTTCCGCTTCGCAAACCCCCGCCATCGATTGAATCGGCTCAAGCATGACGGCTGCCGTGTCGGCGTCGATAACCTTTCGCACACTTTCAATATCGCCGAACTCTGCGGCCACGTGCCCCGGCACGTTCGGCTTGCCGAGATCGCGGTATTTTCCCAAAAATGTGGCACTGATTGCGTCGGCCGTCCGGCCATGGAACCCGCCTGTAAACGTGACGATCTTTTCGCGGCCGGTCGTCATTCGGGCCATGCGCATCGCATTTTCGTTTGCCTCCGTACCGGAGTTGCAGAAGAATGCCTGTGTCAGACCGGCCGGTGCGATGCTAACGAGCTGTTGTGACGCCTCTGCTCTGATCTGCGAATAAACAAGGTTCGAATAGAAGATCACCCTTTGTGCCTGTTCGGAGATCCGCTTGACGACATTCGGATGTGAGTGGCCGGTCGCACAGACGGCGTGCCCGCCGTACAGGTCAAGGTATTTCGTTCCCTCCGAGGTCCAAACCCACGAACCCTCGCCGCGTTCGATCGCGATCGGCATCTTTTTATAGGTCGCGACCTGATACTTGTCTTCGACCTCGGCTATTGAGTTGAAATCCATTGTCTTGGTTTTGGAAGTACGGGCCGTCACGGGTTTCCTCCTGTAAAAACCAGGCCCGTCTTTTCATCGAACCCGAACATCAGGTTCATGTTCTGTACGGCTTGCCCTGCGGCCCCCTTAACGAGGTTGTCAATTGCTGAAAACACGGCTACTTCTGTCCCCTTGGTATGTACCGCGATATCGCAAAAGTTGGTGTTCTTTACCCAATTGATATCCGGAGAGCCATCGACCATTCGGACGAAGAACGAATTGGCATAAAACGTATCGTAAAGATTTCGCAGGTCTTCGTTGGACAAGTTTGCCGAAGTCTCCAAATAGCACGACGCGAAAATGCCTCTTGAAACCGGAAGACTATGCGTCATAAAGGTGAGGGAAGCCGGCTGTCCGCTTATCATCTCAAGGTGCTGGGCGATCTCAGGCACGTGTTGATGTGTAAATGGCTTGTAGGCGTAGAACGAATTCATACGCTGCGGGTGGTGCGTGTTAGCGGCGGCTTTAGCACCTGAGCCTGATGAGCCCGTCTTTGCGTCAACCACCATTCGACCGGTCAAAAGGCCGCTCTTCACCAATGGAGCCATCGCAAGGATCGTCGCCGTGGCGAAACAGCCGGGATTCGCAATGTGCCGGGCGGAGACGATCGCTTCGCGATTTGTCTCAGCAAGCCCATATACGAATTCACTTTGGATCTCGCCGGGATGATCCGCTTTATAGAACTCTCGAAACACGTCGGGGTCGTTCAACCGATGATCGCCCGACAGGTCGATTATCCGGACGCCCTTAGGCAAGCCGGGTACGAGCGCCATGGCCTGCCCATGCGGCAAAGCGAAAAACGCTACGTCGATGTCAGTTAAAACGGAAAGATCGTCGGGCGTTGGTTCAAAATGTAGATCCGTAAGTCCCCTCAGGTTCTTATGAACATCGTGAACGAGCTTGCCGGCGTGTTCGCCGGCCGTTACAAGCCCGATCTCGACGTTCGGATGGAACAACAGTATCCGCAGCAATTCACTGCCGCCGTATCCCGAGCCCCCAAATATTGCTGCTCTGATCTTTGTCATCCTTCTATTCTTCAGTAAACAGATCCAATAGAGCTTTTAAAGCGTTCTTTTGGCCTGTAGCATCCTTTACCGCAATGAATATCGTGTCATCACCCGCGATGGTTCCGACGATGCCAGCGATAGACGAATGATCGATCCTCGACGCGGCGGCAGATGCATATCCGGGAGCACATCTCATCACAACCAGGTGTTCCCCGGCGGTATCGAAGCTTACACCACCAAAAACAGATGAGGGCTTTTCCAGTAACGGAAGCGAGTAACGGCCATTCACCTTAACGATGCCGAGTTCATCGAGGTCTCTGGAAACACTTGCTTGGGTTACGTTGTGACCGATCCTTCGAAGAAGCCGGACGAGTTCGTCCTGCCTCGTTACCGGTTTGGCAGAAATTATGTTCTTGATGCTGTCGTGCCGCTCTAATTTTTGCATACATAAATACGCATAGTCTATGCATATATACAGCTGTCTCTTATACACATCTCCGAGC
>JAUCQE010000585.1 GCA_030372865.1 Pyrinomonadaceae bacterium | reverse complement strand
TGCTGGCGTTCCATCTGCGTCATGCCCATCGGGCGGATCACGCCGCGGTCGATATTCGGAGCGTCGAAATCACCGCCGCGGTTGTAGAACGCAACGACATCTTCGAGCGTCGCGAACTTGCCGTTGTGGAAGTACGGAGCGTGCAGTTCGACGTTGCGGAGCACCGGCGTTTTGAACTGAGCGTTGTTGTCCGCATTGTTTGTAATTGCCGCGCGGCCAAGATCTTCAGCCACCGGCCGGACGCCGATGTTATGGAAAAGATGATCGGAGAACAGCGGCCCGTCGTGACACTGGTTGCAGCTAAACCCGCGGAAAAGCCGGGCACCGTCCTCCTCCATCGCCGTCAGTGCGGCAGGGTCGCCGGCAGCCCAGCGGTCGAACGGCGTGCGGTCAGAAAATAGCCCGCGTTCGTGCGTTGCGATGGCCATCGCGATGCGTGCCGGCGTGACGTCCGGAGTGCCGAACGCCTCTTCGAAAAGCTCCGGATAGCTCCTTCCGCCGATCCAATTCGAAAGCGAAGCGGGTATGTTAGACGCGAGAGCAAGCGGTTTCGAGGCCGCGATGCGGGCGGCGACCTGCGTCCAGTTGCGACCGCCGTGAGACATTTCCACGTCAGAAAGCGGCGGCCCGAGCACCTGGCTCTCGAGCGATGCTCCCTCGGCAAGGATAATGTCGTTCGTTATCGGGTCACGGAAGGTGTCCGAAGCACGGCCGTCCCAGAAAAGCCCGCCCGTCGCGTAGCCGGCGTTCAGATATGTCGGGGATTTCCTGCCCGTGACCTGCAGGCGGTATTGGAACATCGGCGATTCGGTGTAAGTTCCGTCTTCGTTGTTCTTGGGAACGCCCGGTGAGCCGAAGATGTCGTCGAGCGTCGAGAGCGGGGCACCGGGCACGTCCGGAACGCCGTTCGGGCCGAGATTGCGGGCGGCGTCATTGCCGAGCACGCTCCGAGGATCGGAACCGCCCTTTGCGGGCCGGTGGCACGTGCCGCAGGACACGGTCTTTGTCGACGACATCTGCTCATCCCAGAAAAGTGCCTTACCTGTCTCTTATACACATCTGACGCTGCCGACGAGTTCCGAACGGTG
>JAUCQE010000584.1 GCA_030372865.1 Pyrinomonadaceae bacterium | reverse complement strand
TTATCGACGCATCGAGCGTCACCTTCCCGTCGCGGTCGGGAAATGCCTCAAGCCCGACGCAGCAGCTCGGCTCGCCCTCGCTCGCCCGCCCCGCCGCCTCGACCGCATCGATCGCCTTCCCGCCCTTCTGCAGCATCGGCCACGCCGCCCTGTTCGGGGTCATACCGCTGTCCCACGTTGAAACAACGACCGGCGTGCGTACTTTCGACGTTGAAGCTTTCTCGCGGTCCTGGCCGAACACGTCCCGTGCGAAGTAAATAGGAGCTCCGAGTAGCGGGAGTTGTAAGAACTTGCGTCTGTTTATCATCGATTTAAGAATCCAGCGTTTTTGAGATCATATCCAGGTTCAGGCTGCGGGCCGAGGCGTTGAATATCTCGAAATACGTTCCGCCCTTGTCATAAAGTTCTTCGTGCGTGCCGATCTCGACCACGCGGCCTTCTTTCAGCACGTAGATAACATCCGAATCGATTATCTGCGAGATACTGTGGGATATCACGACCACGGTACGGTCTACTTTAATAGCGTCAAGGCTGTTCTTTATCTGTTCCGTCGCTATCGCATCAAGGCTCGCGGTCGGTTCATCTAGGAAGATTATCGGCGGATCTTTTAAGAACAGACGTGCGATGGCGATCCGCTGCTGTTGGCCGCCTGAAAGCGATTGCGCCTCGCTCTCATATCCATTCGGGTGTTTCATTATCTGGTCGTGCAGATAGGCCTTCTTCGCGGCGGCGATAACCTCGTCCTTCGTCGCCCGCATATGCCCGTAGCGGATGTTCTCTTCGATCGAACCGCGAAAGATATGGTTCTTCTGCAGCACGAGCCCGATATTCCGTCGCAAATAACGCGTATTGTATTCATCGAGTTCGCGGCCGTCCAGCAGTATGCGCCCCGATGACGGACCGTAACACTTGCACAAAAGGTTCAGCAGCGTCGTTTTGCCCGCACCGGAAAGCCCAACGAATGCGACCGTCTTGCACGCCGGGATGGTCATGTTCACATCCCAAAGAGCCTGCGTCCCGTTCGGGTACGTGAAATCGATATTCTCAAGAACGAACTCACCCTTTAGCTCGGCCGGTTTCAGGTCGCCGCTTTCTTCGATCGCATCGTCGGCGTCGAGTATCTCGAAAAAGCCTTCAGCGTAGGTCAGGGCCTCGTTCATCTGGTCGTAGATGCGGTGAAGCTGGCGGATCGGGGCAGACACATTGTTAAAGAGCAAGATGTGGAACATTATCGCCCCGATCGTCATTTGCTGGTCGAGCACGAGATAGGCCGTAAGGATTATTATCAGCGTTACGCCGACCTGCTCGACAAATGTTTTCAGCGCGTCAAAGGCGTAGTTGGTCTTTCGCGGTTTCAGCTGTGCACGGACAAGGTTTTGCTGAAGTTCGTATTGCTTGTCGTGTTCGTATTCCTCCCGGACGAACGATTTGATCACGATGATCGATTCGATGATGTTGAAAAGCCCGTTCGTCTTTCGTTCGCGCAGTGCCCGCAGGCCGCGACGCACGCCTCGCAGCATGAACGCCTGCCGCCAGCTTAAAAGAAAATAGATCGGCATAATCACCGAAGCGATCAGGCCGACATAAACGTTTGCCGTGAACATCAGCACAAGCGCAAGTGCCGCGTTCGCAAACAGCGGCAGCAGCTCGATGAAGACGTTCTGTACAAAGCTAGTCAGGCTCTCAACGCCGCGGTCGATGCGCGTCTGCAGCTTTCCGGTCGCGTTCTCGTCAGAGGCGTAAAAGGCGTATTTGTACGAAAGTATTCGTTCGATGGCGTGCTGTGCGAGAG
>JAUCQE010000583.1 GCA_030372865.1 Pyrinomonadaceae bacterium | reverse complement strand
GTACGGGCTTCGTCGGGAACTTGCCGTTGGCGACGAGTATCGTCAGGCCCTTTTCGGTGCGGATGTAAGGCTTGCCTGAGAACTCCGGCTCCATGTTCATCGCCTTCGAAAGGATCGGCGAGACGACCCGCTTGTTATCGATGAAGGTCTTGAAGACGTCTTCCATCTCAGACTGAGAATAGGTGGCCTTGAAGTCCATCGAAGCCTTGTCGTAAAGATCCGTGAAGTCGCTCGTCTGGATCGCCTTTGCAAAATCAGCGGTCAGATCGGCAACGAGTGCCTTGATCTCGCCGTCGCTCGGCAGGTCGCTGTCGTCGCTTGATGACGTGCTGCTGTTATCCCCGAACGGGTCATTGTTCGAGGCCGTTCGTGATGAATTTGATGAGGACGTATTGCCTTCCTCGGCAAGCTTTGCGAGGTCGCCGCAGGCACAGCCGAGTGCGATGAATGCCACGATGGTAACGGCTATCGCACCGCTGACCTTGCTGTCTTTACCGAAAAGCAGATTGTTGATAAATGCTCTCATTTATGTGTCTCCCGTTGGGTTTCGCTCCTAGTTTTTTCTCCACGGTTCAAGCAGTGTCATCCAGCTTTGCACCGTTCGCTGATATTCGTTCCTGCATCGGACGGCCCGTTCCTTCGGGAGATAGCCGTCGGTGACAATGTTCTCGTATTTTTCCGCATTCGACCCGTAGATCATGCAGAGTGAATTGTAGAAACGCCGCTCCTGCAGCAAATGCTCGTCGGCAAGGTTGCGTTCCTTTGTCTTGCCGAACTTCGCCTCGATCTGGAAGGCATCGGCGGCTGCGAAAACGGCTCTCACGCCTTCATCGCCAAGCTCTCTCAGGTTGACGAATGCCGAGAGCCGGTCGGCTGCGTCTTCTTCGCCTCCGGTCACGGGCAGCGAGTAGGCGTCGATCAGTGCATGCCCGATCTCGTGTAGAAAGACGAACCTGACGGCGTCGAACATCTTACCGTAAGCTACGCTCTCGTTGTCACCGGCAACACGGAACGTCTGATAGAAACGCTCCATCAGCTCGTAGCACATCGTCACCGAACGGTCTCGCGGATCGTAGAATGCGTTCTGCTCGCCGCAATCCTTTGCCCGCAGCGTGATGTCGTGGGGCAGTATCAACGCCCCGTTGAGCTGATCGGCTGCCTTTTCAAGAGGCTTTTCGGATTTTATCTCGTCGTCGATCCTCTTATAACGCGAATTTCCGACGTCGAAGAGCTCAACGCGGAAATCGCCGCCGTCGCCGTTCTTCCTGCGTTTGCCTGAGGTTATATCCCTTTGTGAAGACGCAGGATCGTCCTCAACGGGGACATCACCCGCTGCTCTGTCCGATCGGCAAAAACAGCCGGCAACCAACAGCAGTGCGGTGCAGGCTACGATCAGGTTAAAAAGGTTTCTGGGCATACTATTCTTGCTTGCGTTCCGGGCAGCCGCTTGGGAATCAACTGCGTTTCCAACATGAGAGGCCGGGACAAAATTGGACGGAAAAAATTGGAACGATTTGCAAAGAAAAAGGTCGGCAAGACCGAATCTTACCGACCAATGATAGATGCATTCGCTTTTCTTGTCTATTGCGATCTTTCGACTACTTTAAGGAGCGACCGGATAGCGACACCCGTCGGGCCTTTCGCTCGGTGCGGCTTTACGCCGTCGGACCATGCCGTACCCGCGATATCGAGGTGTGCCCACTTCGCCTTATCGACGAATTCCTGGATGAAAACGGCACCCATGATCGTGCCAGCCTTGCCTCTCGGGCCGATGTTCTTGATGTCGGCGATGTCCGAACGGATCTGCTTGCTGTATTCCGCACTGAGCGGCAGCTGCCAGAATCCTTCGCCCATTTCCTTGCCGCATGCGATGATCTCGTTGACGAGTTCCTGGTCGTTGCCCATGATGCCGGTGTTCTGGTCGCCAAGAGCGATGATCACCGCACCCGTAAGCGTTGCCATGTCGATGATGCGTGTCGCACCCTGCTGTTCGGCATAGGCAACGGCGTCAGCAAGGATCAGGCGGCCTTCGGCGTCCGTGTTGAGGATCTCGATGGTCTTCCCGTTCATTGCCGTAACGACGTCGCTCGGGCGTGAAGCACGGCCGTCGGGCATGTTCTCAACGGCAGCAACGACGCCGATGACCGGGATGCTCGGCTTGAGCAGTCCGATGGCACGCATGGTCCCGAGGACCGTTGCACCGCCGGACATATCGTACTTCATCGCGTCCATGCCCTCGCCGGGTTTCAGCGAGATACCGCCGGTATCGAACGTGATGCCTTTTCCGACGAGTGCAAGCAGGTCGCCCTTCTTCGCCGTGCTCTTGGCAGGCGTGTAGCGAAGCACGATGAGCTTTGCCGGCTGTTCAGAGCCGAGCGAAACGCTCAGGAGCGAGCCCATGCCGAGCTTCTTCATCTTCGCTTCGTCGAGGACCTCGCATTTAAGGCCGACCTCTTTCGCCATCTTCATTGCACGAGCGGCCATTTCCGTCGGGTGCAGAATGTTCGGCGGTTCGTTGGCAAGATCGCGTGTGAAGTTGATCGATTCGCCGATCGCCGTTCCGTTCGCGATGCCTTTCTTGAGGTCGCTGGCATTTGCACCGTCAACGCACACAACGAACTTCGACAGCGACTTGTCGTTCTTGTCCTTCGTCTTGTACTTATCGAGTTCGAACTGGCTGGTGATCACGCCCTGGACGGCTTCACGTGCCACTTCTTCACCGCCGTTGAAACGCGGAAGGAATGCAAAGCTCTTGACGTTGCACTTGCGGAGATAGCGTGCGGCGGTCCCGGCGGCGACACCGATGCCCGAAACCTTATAGTCCTTCTGGTCGCCTACGCCAACTAGTAATAGGCGTGAAGCCTTCACGCTGCCTTTCGGGGTAAAGCGTAGCAGGGCAACATCACCTGCATCGCCCTTTATTTCCTCCGACTTGAGCGTTGAGGTTATCTGCCCTCCGGTCAGCTTGTCGAGTTCCTTGAGGTCAGCGGCAGAGGGCTTTTCGCCCTTAAAGACGGCAATAGCCAACGCTTCGACATTGGCTTCGGTAAAGTTACCGGTCAATCCTTGAAATTCCATTAAATTCCTCAGCGATAAATT
>JAUCQE010000582.1 GCA_030372865.1 Pyrinomonadaceae bacterium | reverse complement strand
ACTTCCTGCAGCTGCCGCTCGGAATAAACGGCCCGGAGGACACGGTTAGCGGCGATCTGCGGGACTAGCTGCTGAGCCGGCCGCAGGTCGTATCTACGGTAATATTCCTGCAGCTTTTGCCGGCGTTCACGGCGGTCCGCCTCGGTCATTTGCTCGGGCTCATTCGCCGGGGGCATCGCGTTGTTCGCGTTCGCCCGACGCGTGCGTCCCTCAAGCTCGCGGAGAAGCGCTCCCGGGTTCGGGTACTTTGCGAATACCTCGGCAGTGGACATCTTGAATATCTCGAGTCTGTCCACCTTGGTTTCGGCAACGCTGTCGTCTATCGATGAGGGACTCAACTGCTGCTGAATGTATTTCCGAACGCCGATCTTCTTGACCCGCTCGATATCTCCGGGCCGTGCACCGAAGCCGAGCCGGTTCAGAACGTGGAGGATCTTCTGATCTTCAGAAAGCGGCTTTGAGGCCGGCACGGCGGCAAACGAAAGCGTCGGCGCGGCCAACGAGATCAGCAAGAACGCGGCGGCAAGCTTTGTAAGAATATTTCGGCGGAACATAAACATAAAAACCTCTGTAAATATTGCGTGGCTTTACGTTGCCAGTTACTTAGACGCGGGAAAGCGGGAAAGGGGCGAAAAAGATTAGATGTTCATAAGAGCTTCGGCGGACAACACTTTATCGTTCCCGCATCATCATAACAATCGCTTTTCACTGCAAATTTGGCTAAACTACGGAACGTAGGAAGCAAGTATTCTGATGATAAGAAATTTATTTACGCCGATTGCGGCCCTTATTGCGATCTTCGCATTTGCCGCGGCCGATGCCGCTGCTCAGGGCAGCGAAAGATTCAGCGATCCGTTCGTCGAATACTCATTTGATATTCCGGACGCCAGATGGAAACAGACGGTGAAGCCGACCGAGGCTAATCCGACGGTCGAATATGTCTTCGTTGACCGTAACGACGGGCACTTTTCGCTCCGCAAGACGACCTCTCCGGAGACCACCGCGATGGCTGATATCATCCGCGAAGAGGAGCAGAAGCTGCAGTTCATGCGCGGCTATGTGGCCGGAAAGCAGGAGCGTTTTGCCGGAAAGCTGAATGGAGCAGTATTCAATTTTGAGTTCGTTGAGCGCGGACGGCAAAAGAGCGGCAGGTACTATTTCCTTCGTTCGGGCTCGACGGTGTACATCCTTCGTTTTACCGGTTTTGCGGATAAGCTGAGGTCGATACAGCACTACACGGATTCGATGGCCCGCACCTTTGACATCAAGAACAGTTGACCACTCTAGTAAGAAGAGAAAGGCTGCTCCGAGCGGGCAGCCTTTTTTTATTCGGCTTGGATCAGGACCTTCGAACCGAACGGGACGATGTATCCGATTTGTTCATCGAATTCATCGCCGGTCAGCATTTCAGGCGTCGCCTTTTTCATCCGCATCAGGACGGTAGCGGGCTCATCGAGTTCAGTCACTATCCGCACGTCGAACCTCTCGCATTTTTCGAGCAGTGCCCAGGCCGTCTGGCCGTTTACCTGGTAATCGTGGCAAAGCCTTCCGGCAAGATGGCTTGAATCGGCGGATGTGAACCAGTCGAGAAAATCTTCGCGGCCGAGCCCCTCGCGGCATTCGGCAAGCAGAACGATGGTGCCGCCGTCCTTACAAGCGGCAGCGGCGGCGTCCAAAGCCTTATGTGCCTGAATGAGATTGAGGTCATACGGCGAGCCCCCGCAGCTTACGACGACGACATCGCGCTTTTCAGGAATCGTGACCGTATGCTCCGCCGCAAAGCGATCACAGGCGGCGCGGTGACTTTCGATCCAGTCGCCGCAGAACATATCGGTCGCGGCCCCGTTCTCGTCCGTGATCGTGTTGACGGCGAAAGAGATCTTGACCTTCGACGCCGCCTCGACAAAAGCTTCGTGAACAGCATTGCCATCAAGCAGCCCCGGCCCGACGCCGTCTCGCCGGGCGTGGCGTTCGCAGTCAAAAGCGAGCTTGTGCGTAGCAGAGATGGTCTTCGCCGATGCGAGGCCGGGGCAGATGAGCTTTCGGCCGCCGGTGAATCCGGCAAAATAGTGGAATGTCACGCCGCCGATAAGAACGATGTGGTCGTATTCGGTAAGGACCCAGTTCAATTCTACCGGAATGCCGCCGGACGTCTCGCCGACCGCGAACAGCTTTACAGGATGCCGGGCGTCGTGGTGGAACAGTTTTAATCGCTGGGCGATGAAAGGCGTAACGATCTCACGCTGTTCTTCCTCCGTGACCGGGCGGTGAATGCCGGTCGCGAAGATCACCGCCATCTCGTGGGGCATCGTGCCGTTGGCAATAAGCCGCCGTACAAGCAGGTTTATCATCTGCCCGGCCGCGGTTTGCCGGGTCGCGTCAGGAACGACGAAAAGCACGGTCTCGCCCGGTGAAACAATATCCTCAAGCGGCGGCGAGCCGATAGGCGAATCGAACCGCTCGCCGATCTCAACATCCGTAAGCGGCCATGCCGGAGCAGACGGCCTCAAAACCTCGAACTTGTCGTCGTCAAAATTGAACGGGATCGAGCCCTCGCCATACCGGAGATCGATAGTCGGCATATGCGAATAGTTTTACTGAATTGATGGTGGATGGCAACGGGCGGTCGGGCTATCGGCCTGTGGCGGTCACATGGCGCTTCGCCGGCTCAAAGCACTTTGTTCCTGTCTCGCAGATCCATAGTGCCTCGGCCTCGCGGTTGAGCGTCTCCATCTGGATGGTTAGGTGGTCGATGTGGAACAGGTCGTGGAGCCGTTTGCGAACCTGTACGAGCAGTTCGGAATGCGAGATAGTTTCGTCGTGCGAGATATGTGCGGAGAGGGCATCGATGCCGGACGAGATCGTCCAGACATGCAGGTCGTGAACGCCCGCGACGCCCGGCGTTTCAAGGATAGCGTTCTCGACCGCGGTAATGTCGATATGCCGCGGCGTGCCCTCGAGCAGAACGTTGACCGAATCGAGTATCAGCCGCCATGCGCCGACGATGATTATGAGGCTGATGAGAACGCTTGTCGCAGCGTCCGCCCACATCCAGCCGAACGCAAGGATAAGTATGCCAGCCGCCATCGCCGCAATAGAGCCGAGCATGTCGCCCATCACATGGAGCCACGCACCTCGAAGATTGAGGTCGTGCTTGTGGTCGGAATGCAGCAAATACGCGGCGGCGATATTGACCAGCAGGCCGCCCGTCGCGACGATCGTCATCTCAATCCCCATCACGGCCGGCGGTTGCTGCCAGCGTTCGTATGCTTCGTATATGATCCAAATGGAAAGAAGAACGAGAGCTATCCCGTTGACGAACGCGGCAAGAATTTCGGTGCGGTAATAGCCGTAGGTCTTTTTCGAGGTCGCGGGCCGCTCGGCGACCCAGAATGCGAAGAGCGTCAAGGCAAGTGCGGCGACATCGGTGAGCATGTGGCCGGCGTCGGCCATCAAGGCAAGCGAATTTGTCAGCCAGCCGCCGATCGCCTCGGCGAACATATACACCGCCGTCAGCCCAAGGGCGATCTTGAGCCGTCCGAGGCTTTCAGCCGACCGGCGTCCGTGGCTATGAGAATGATTCGAACCCAAACTTCTCTCCCAACAAAACTAAAATCGCCTTACGACTTGAGCCGTACGAAGGGAGAGCACGAAGCCGGCACGGTTTCCGCGGTCATCGCTCATTTCGATTGCTATCTCCGACGACGGCGTCGAGACCTGCAGCCGGAACGAACCGTCGCCGCCGGCAAAGACCTCGCGGCCCTGTGCGCGGACGAGAAGGCCCGGCCGCGTCCTGCCCGAAAGAATATAGACCGTTCCGCCTACGCGTTCGACGTTCCATTCTGAAACATCGATGCCCGAGTTCGACGAACCGCGGGCGACATTGAAACGCGCAGGCTCGCTCCATTCGCTCATCTGGCCCGAGCGGGCGGACGATTTGATGCGCCAATAGTACGTTCCGGGCGAAATACCGGCGAGGCGAAACTCACGCGACGTCAGACCTGACCGGTCGACCAAAATGGAATCAAGTGCGAAGTACGGTGAGCGTGCGACCTGCAAGTGATAGGACGCAACGCCGGGCGAATCGTCGCTCCACGAGAATGCGACGCTGACACCGCTGCCCGAGCTGTCGACCATCTGTGCCGCGTTTGCGGGGTTTGCGGGCCGCGGCGCCAGCATCAGTTTTTCGCGATCTGAGATCTTTCCGTTGTTTACCGCAGCAAACTCGTTCTCGGTTATCGTTGCCGTCTGGCCGCCGACCGTCGTTTCGACGCTGCCGCGGCTGATGCGGATCTCGCCGCCGTTTGTTGCGGCATCGGCATTAAAGCTCGCGTCCGTCTGTTCGCGGAGCTTTGTTTCCGAGTCCATCATCTCGACCACGTTCTGGCCGTCCATCTGTTCCTGCGTACGGACGTTCAATTGTCCGTCATCAAGAGCGACACGGACGTTGCGGCCGCCGAAGAGCGAAGAGTTGTCGCGGATGACGACCGTACTGTTCGGCCGGACGGAGAATACGGAACCGTCGATCATCTGGATCACGGCCTTTCCGTCGCTTTGGGTTTGGATCGTATCGCCGGCGGCGGCGTAAGTCTGCTTGGTGACGACGATGGTCTCGCGTGTTGCAGCACGCGTGATACGCACATCACCCTCGAACGAGATTATCTTCGCGGCGTCTTTCGGGGCATCCGACAGATCAGCCTGTGAGAACCAGTCGTACCGCAAAGCGTACCAGGTTGTGAATGCTACGCCAATGAGCAGTACGATCGCGGCGATGAGGCCGTAGATCGTGCTTCGCCTGATTTTCCACCACTCGACGTAGAACTTGCGGAAGCGTTTTTCTTCGGGCTGGTGGTTCATTATAGAGTCGCTATTCGGAAGTGTCCGCGGCTATTTCCTCTTTGTTCTCTTTCTTTGTCGGGAAGATCAGGGACAGTATTATCGAGAGCGTTATGGCCAAAACGACCACGCCGAGCGAGACGTTGATGACTTCCTGTTTGAAATCGCCGGCAAGGAACCTTTCGGTAAAAGTACCGAGAGCAGTGCCTGTTCCACGCCCGGTTATCATTATCAAGCCCTCCGCCAAAAGAGGCAAGAGCATTTTTACGCCGATAAACGTAAGAATGAACGCAAGGCCGGTCTTCAAATAGTGGAAACGATCGGCAATATCGGCCAAAAGGAAAAAGAACGTACGGAGGCCGAGGATGGCAAAAATGTTCGATGTATAGATGATGAACCGGTCGGTCGTAATTCCGAATATCGCCGGAATCGAATCGACGGCAAAGATGAGGTCGGTGAACTCGACCACGATCAGCACGAGCAAAAGCAGAGTGCCGGTCCGCACGCCGTCCTTAACGGTAAAGAAACGGTCCTTTTCGTATTCCTTGGAGATACGGATATAACGCGTCGTCAGGCGAACGATGCCGCTCTCCGTTGGGTCAAAGTCCTCGTCCGAATCGCCGAACATCTTGAAGCCCGTATAGATAAGGAACGCTCCGAAGAGATAGATGATCCAGTGGAAACGCTCGACCAATTCGGCACCGGCGAAGATCATTATCATGCGCATGACGAGCGCACCCATGATGCCCCAAAACAGAACGCGGTGCTGATATTCCTTAGGCACCCGGAAGTAACCGAATATCAGGAGAAAGACGAACAGGTTATCGACCGAGAGCGATAGCTCGATAAGGTAGCCGGTAAAGAAAAGCTTTGCGTGATCAACGCCGAACTCATACCAAACAAAGGCGTTGAAGGCGACAGCGAGGCCGACCCAAACGGCTGCCCATCCGAAGGTCTCCTTCCGTGAGGGCACGTGCGACTTTCGGTTGACGATGCCGATATCGACGAAAAGGGCGGCGAGAACGACGCCGAAGAACAAAAGCCAGTGCCAGGTTTGATATTCGATCGGTTGCATAGGTACACCACGGCCTCGGTCGGGGTCAGGGCCGGCGAATCACTAAGTTTAACCGAATATGTGGGCGGTTTCTAACTGCGAGGCTACATAGACACGCGTTTTATGAGCGTTTTGCGTAGGCGGTTTCGACGGACCGGACTATCAGGCTAAGGCCTTCTGCATCGATATCGGAGAAATCGTCGAGTTTGTCGCTGTCGAGGTCGAGAACGCCGAATACGCCGCCGTTTCCGTCGAACAGCGGGATAACTATCTCGGATTTGGAAGCAGAACTGCACGCGATATGGCCCGGAAACTCGTCCACGTTCGGCACGATCACGGTCTCGCGGGTGCTGTATGCATGGCCGCAGACGCCCGAATCGAAAGCGATCCGCGTACATGCAAGCGGCCCCTGAAACGGCCCGAGCACGAGTTCGTCGCCCTTTTTCATGTAGAAGCCGACCCAGAAGAAACCGAACGCTTCTTTCAAAACGGCCGCGACATTTGCAAGGTTTGCAACAAGGTCGGTCTCCCCCGCGAGCAGGGCCTCGACCTGCGGGGCAAGCTCGGCGTAGATCCGCGCGCGGTCGGCACCGGTTGTGAACTGGATGCTTTCAGCCATAATATTCGAGTTTAACGGCGCGTGCGGGCCACCGCAATCGATGCCGAGCCTCGAACCTAATATGGAAACTGCAGCAAAGATCCTTTCAGTCGCGGCCGGCGGCGCCGTCGGTGCGGTCGCCCGGTACCTGATAAACCTGTCGCCGCTTTCAGTTGTCTCCGGCAAATTCCCTTTCCCGACCTTTGTCATCAATGTTTCGGGTTCGTTCCTTATCGGCCTGATGCTGATCCTGCTGACGGACCGGATAGAGGTCAGCGAGAACCTGAGGCTCGCGGTGATCGTCGGGTTTCTCGGTGCCTTTACGACCTTTTCGACCTTTGAAATGGAGATATACGGGCTTCTTCGGGAGCGTTATACGTGGACCGCGGTGCTTTATCTCGTTTCGAGCGTCGCGGTCGGGTTCGTCGGCTTGCTGGCAGGCATTGCAGTAGGGAGAAAGATCTGAAAGCGGTGTCTTTTTTGGTTTGCTCCTGTGACTGTTTGTCGGAGGAGTTCAACATGAAAAAGATAGCAGCTCTTTTTTTATTCACGCTCTTGGCATCGGGAACGCTCGTCGCCGCGGACACCTGGGTCATCGGGAAAACAAACATCAACGACCACGATCAAGACAACCGCGGACGCCGCGGTCGTGGTCGCGATGATTGGAACTCGAACTCAAATTCGAACCGCTCAGGCGGCATTGCATCGGCCGATGCCCGACGCGCAGCACTCGACGCGGTTCCCGGCGAGATCATCAAGGAAGAATACGAGAACGAAAGCGGGCGTGCGGTTTACGAGTTCTATATCCGCAAAGGAGACGGCAGAGTCTATGAAGTTTACGTCGATGCGGGGACCGCTAAGGTAGTAAAGATCGAGCGAAAGTAGCCGTTAACGCATCAGTCGGCGGCGGGCTTCGGCGGCGAGGTTTGCGGCCTCGGCAGCCGTTCCCGCGACCGCCGTGATGTGGCCCATCTTACGGCCCGGACGCGGTTCTGCCTTGCCGTAGAGATGAAGGCTGACGCCAGGCAGCGAAAGTGCGGCAGTCCAATCGGGTTCGCCGTTCGCCCAAACATCGCCGAGAAGATTCGCCATCGCCGCCGGCCTAAAGAACTCTGTCGAACCGAGCGGCAGTCCACAAACGGCACGCACCTGCTGTTCGAACTGCGACGAAACGCATGGGCCGAACGTCAAATGGCCCGAGTTGTGCGGCCGCGGAGCGATCTCGTTGACCAGCAGTTTTCCATCACGGGCGACGAAAAACTCCACGCACATCGTTCCGACGTAAGCAAATTTTTCGGCAATGCTGCGAGTGATCTCGACGGCATCGGCAGCGACCTTTGCGGAGACGTCTGCCGGAGCGAACGAGATGTCGAGAATGTGGTTTGCGTGTGAGTTCTCGATAACGCCGTAATGGGCAAAAGAGCCATCGATGCCGCGCGTGCAGACGACGGAAACTTCTTTCTCAAAATCGATAAACCCCTCGAGCACCGCCTCTTGCCCGTTCAACGCGGCAAACGCAGGTTCAAGATCGGCGTGCGATAACAGCTTCTGCTGTCCCTTGCCGTCGTAACCGAAGCCTGCCGTTTTCAACACGGCGGGAAAACCGATCTCATCGGCACCCCGCAGCAGGTCGTCGATCAGTTTGATATGCCGGAACGGCGCGACCGGGATCCCGTTCGAGGAAAGAAATGCCTTTTCGCGGAGGCGGTTCTGCGAAGTGTGAAGGATCTCGCCCCGCGGATGAACGTCGACGAATTCGGCGGCCGCCTCGACCGTCGCCGACGGGACGTTCTCGAATTCAAATGTGACCACATCGACCGCCTTTGCAAAATCGCGGACGGCATCAAGATCCTCGTACGAAGCCGTGGTCTCGACGTCAGAGATATGACCCGTCGGCGTATCGGCATCAGGCGAGAATGTATGAACGCGATAGCCCATCTTTCGCGCCTCGATGGCGAACATCCGGCCGAGCTGTCCGCTGCCGAAAACGCCGATGGTCGAGTTTGGATGAACGGTCTTCACTTAAGCGGGTTGGTCGAGTTCAGTTTCAAGTACAGAAACTGTTTGCGCGTTGCGGTATGCGTGCAGCTTTTCCCGAAGCTCGGGACGCGAATTCGCCAGTATAGATACTGCCATCAATCCGGCGTTCTTTGCACCAGCCTCGCCGATCGCGAGTGTGCCGACCGGAATACCGCCGGGCATCTGTACGATGGAAAGCAGCGAATCGAGTCCGCTTAGTGTCTTGCTTTGGACCGGCACACCGAGGACCGGCAGCACCGTCTGCGACGCACACATTCCGGGCAGATGTGCCGCGCCGCCGGCTCCGGCGATTATCACCTCGATGCCGCGCGACTCGGCGGACTTGGCAAATTCGAACAACAGGTCCGGCGTCCGATGGGCCGAGACGATCTTCGATTCGTGCGGGACGCCGAATTCCTCAAGCACGGCCGCCGCATGCTGCATCGTCGGCCAATCGCTCTTGCTGCCCATGATGATCGAAACGATCGGCAGCGTTGTTTCTGAATTTGCCATTATCGCCCTGCCTTACGGCCCCACGCGGCCTGCATCAACTTATACCCTTCCGCATCGAAGGCGGCAAGATCTTCTCTCGTGAACGGAAAGAAATCGTTCTTTCCCAAATATGCCTCGCTGATTTCGGCAAAGTATTCGCTCGCGCCCGTAAGTGCGTATGCCCTCACGGTCTCGCCGTTCACGTGTTTAACCTTATTATATTTGCCGCTTGCCACCGCCTTTTCAAAGGCTTTATCGAGGGCACCCTGCAAATGCGAAAGATGAAGGTCATGATACGCGTGTGCGAACTCATGGAATAGTCCGTAAGGCTGTTCATCCCTGGCTTGCAGATAGTCGACAACATTGCCCATCTCGACGGATTTTTCGAGTTCGGCCGGATAGCCATTTTCTACAAGCCAATCTTTGGATGCGTGGTACCAAAGGCCGGAGCCGTCCGCGAGCCGGTACTGCAGCCAGATCGGCACCTTGCGGAGTTTCGCGGCCTGCTCTGCTGTCAGAACCTTGGTCATGTCATTGAGGTCTTCCTCAACCTTCTGGAGAACCTCCCGACCGACCGGATGATCTGCAAGGTCGGGGTGAATGTTCACCGTAAAGCCGCTGAACTGCTGCGAACGGAAATCCTTGAGCGGCCGAACGACGGTTTTCAGGGGTCCTTCGGATACTAATGAAAGCTTCCAAAACTGGCCAGCGACCTCGTCAGATCCGGCGATTGTCAGCGTCGACCGCTGGTTGTCATTAACGACATCAAGCGAGAAATCCTCGCCAAGCCATCTGGTCGTCAAACGATAGCAGCCGTCATCTGCCGGCTTCAGCCTCCATGCCTGGCCGGTAACGTTCGCCGTCGCGCCGAGCCGCACCTGATATTGCTCGCCGCCCTTTACGACCTCAAGCGAGCGCTCGCTGCCGAGCCAATCTGAAGTGATCCGGTAAAACCCGCCGCCGATGGGCGTAAACTTCCAGCTTTGCCCGCTCGTCTTGGCGGTCCGAGCCAGATCCACGCTGGAATTCTTGCCATCGTTCACAACGTCCAACGACCGCTCCGGGCCAACCCAACAACTCGTCAGCCTGTAGGACGCATCCCCGAAGGTTTGCGCAAACGTCGTAGCCGCGAAAAGAAACAAGGCGATCAAAAAGAACAAACCGCTTTGCACTGTTCCGCGATGCAACATCAGCCGATCTCTAAACACTATTTCCACCATTCACGTTCTTCTTCTGATCTTGCCTTCCTGTCGTCATTAACGTAAGCATCGCGGAATGACTGCCACCCAAAGGCAAGGTATTTCTCGTCCGGCGAAAACTCTCCGGCACCGATATCGAGGTCGCCAGCCATCGGTATCCGGTGATCACCCCAATTCGCGGCCTTTGACGTTTTGGTTCGGTACGAGGTCCACGTTCCGGCAAACTGATTATTCAAAAACCCGTCGGCAAAGAATTCAATATTGTCGTATTTCAATTCCCCGCTGCGGTCGATGAACCAGTAAGTTGCAAAAATTCCCTCGAACTTCCCGGTGCTCGACTCTTTCGCATTTTCGCCTAAGCTGTATTCGCCTACAACAACACCGCTTTCTTTTATTCGATCCCGATATTCGTCATCAAGCCCAAAGTGCGGGCTAGTCCTAATTCGAGCGTTCGTCACTCTAAGAGTTCCCTGAAACGCCCGTACGACGCCTGTGACCATCGATTTTCCGGTAACTGTATAAGTATCAGGCCGTCCCGCGTCCTGTTTCACCGAAAGAAACTTGATCCGCAACCGTTGGTAATCATCACCAATAATGCCAAATACAGAACTATTTTCCGTCTGTGTCCCTGTCTCTTATACACATCTGACGCTGCCGACGAGTTCCGAA
>JAUCQE010000581.1 GCA_030372865.1 Pyrinomonadaceae bacterium | reverse complement strand
CAAATAGATACCAAAATAGATAAATAAGAGAAAAGGCGTCCAAAGCGGACGCCTTAAGTCTTTTATAATCTTGGTGATCCGACCAGGACTCGAACCTGGGACCCAATGGTTAAAAGCCATTTGCTCTACCGACTGAGCTATCGGACCACGCGGGCCGGCGAAGCCGACCGAAACGAAGATTTTACATATTACCGCCGGATAAGGCAAGTTCCATTCGGACGTCCGCCCGGAAATATTGCGAGCCGGGGTCAAGCGGCGTATCGACAAAGCCGAACTTGCGGTACAAGGCGATCGCAGGTGCAAGGACAGAATTCGTTTCCAGAAAGATCGTGCTCGCTCCTTTGTCGCGGGCATGGCCAACGCAGGCCGTCATCAAGCGGTTCGCGATGCCGCGGCCGTGATGGGCCGGCGAAACCGCCATTTTTGTGAGTTCGAATATCGAGTCGCCGTGTGGGACCATCGCAACGGTTCCGACACAAGCTTCATCGATTACGGCAAAGAAGACCTCGCCTCCTGTCGCGACTATTTGGCCCTTTGGATCGTCAAGAAGTTCACTGTCATGCGGTTCGACGCGGAAGTACCTTTCTATCCACTCATAATTCAGCCGGGCAAAATCACCGGCGAACCTTTCGTCGAATGGAATAACCGTAACCTCCGAATCCTGCGACATAGGTCAACTTAATTGCTGAACCAGCCTTCCATCACCGAGTCTTCAAGGATTATTGTCTGATCGCGTTCCGGGCCGGTCGATATAAGCCCGATCTCGACGCCGACTTGTTCGGAAAGGAAGCGGACGTAACGTTTTGCATTCTCCGGCAGGTCATCGAAGCGGGTGATGCCAAGCGTGTCCGACTTCCAGCCCGGGAGAGTTTCGTACACGGGCTTGATCTGACGCAGGTCGCTCGAGACGGCCGGGAAAGTGTCAACGCGTTTTCCGTTCACCTCGTACCCGACGCCGACCTTTATCTCTTCGAGTTCGTCGAGAACATCGAGCTTGGTCAAGGCGATAGAATCAAAGCCGTTAAGCTCTGCGGCGTATCGCGTAGCAACGGCATCGAACCAGCCACATCGACGCGGACGACGGGTGACCGAACCGTATTCGTTGCCGCGTTCGCGGATGAGGTTCGCAATGTCCTCTTCGGCATCGAGCATCTCGGTCGGGAAAGGCCCTTCGCCGACGCGGGTCGCGTAGGTGCGGACAATGCCGAGAACGCCGGTAATGTGGTGCGGCGGAATGCCGGCCCCGACCGATGCACCGCCGGCTGTCGGATTAGACGAGGTGACATAAGGATAGGTGCCGTGGTCGACGTCGAGCAGCGTCGCCTGTGCGCCTTCGAGCAGGATCTTCTTGCTCTGCTTTCGGGCCTCAGCGAGGAAGTGCGATGTCTCGCAAACGAACGGCCGCAGGCGTTCGACAAGCGGCGAGATCTCGGCGTAGATCTCATCGGCCCGCAGCGGCTGATTCCCGTAAAGAACAATAATTCGGTTCGCTTCCTCAAGGTTGCGCTCGATGCGGAGCTTTAGGACGTCCGGAGACAATGCGTCGGCGACGCGGATGCCGCGGCGGCCGGCCTTGTCTTCGTATGCCGGGCCGATGCCCCGGAGCGTGGTACCGATCTTTTCATTGCCGAGCCGTTCTTCGGAAGTGTGATCAAGCGCGCGGTGGTACGGCATTATCAAATGCGCGCGGCTCGAGACCTTGAGCCGCTCCGGCGAAACTTCGACGCCTTTCTCGGCGATCTGGTCGACCTCTTCGAAGAAAGCCTTCGGGTCAATGACCATCCCGTTCCCGAGAACGCACGTCTTGTCCGCGTGAATTATGCCCGACGGCAAGAGCCGCAAAACGAACGCCTTGTCGCCGACATAGACGCTGTGGCCCGCATTGTGCCCGCCCTGATATCGCGAGACGATATCAAAGCGGTCCGCCAAAAGGTCAACGACCTTACCTTTTCCTTCATCGCCCCACTGGGCACCGATAATTACGATTATCATGATTCAATCAGACCGGCGCGTCTTTCACTCGTCGGTTCCCTTCCATTCGCTGCGCAGCATGCCGTAGATCGCCCAATCGCCAAAGCGGCCGTTGACCAACTCCATCTCGCGGAGCGTTCCCTCAAACCTGAAACCGAGTTTTTCGGGGATCGCGCGGCTGCGGACGTTCTCGACATTACAGTTTATCTGCACGCGGTTAAGCTTCATTGTATCAAAGAGATAGTCGATCAGCACCCGGCAGCATCGCGTTATGATGCCCTTCCCTTCGTGGCCTTTGTCGATCCAATAGCCGATCGCCGCCCGGCGATTCGCGGTGTCGAGATCGTGGAAACCGATCGTCCCGACGATCTTGTCGTCGAGCAGGATCAGAGCATTGAACCGGCCGTCCTGAGCGAATTCATCGAGCGTTCTTCGGATCCACTGACGTGCATGCTCCTGTGAATAATCCTCGACGGCCCAGGGCATCCAGGGTTTGAGGTGCTCCATGTTCAGCTGGACGAGGCGGACCAGCTCGTCGGCATGGCGGAGTTCGGGCAGGTTAAGCCGCAGTCCTTTTTCGATCTGATAGGAGAACATATAACTACAAACGCAATGTCCAATTATATAGCTCGACGTACTTGCGGGCGGCGTTTTCCCACGAGTTATCGATGCTCATGCCGTTTCGTTGGATACGCTGCCACGAGTCGCGGTCCGCGTATGCGAACAGGGCTTCGTAGATGCGTTCGAGAAAACGGTCAGCACGATAAGGGCCGAACTTGAAGCCGTTGCCGGTGCCCGTAACGGTGTCCCAGTTTTCTACCGTGTCATCGAGCCCGCCGACCGCACGAACGATCGGCACCGTGCCGTAACGCAGCGAGTACATCTGGTTCAGCCCGCACGGCTCGAACTTCGACGGCATCAGGAACATGTCCGCACCGGCCTCGATGCGATGAGCGAGGCTTTCGTTGTAGCCGCGGTAAATGCCGACCTGCCGCGGTGCGTGGTCGCGGAGCCGCTGCCAGAAATCCTCGTACCGTTTTTCACCCGAGCCAAGCGAGACGATATACGACCCAGTCGCAAGGATCTCTCCGGCGACCTGCATCATGAGGTCGATCCCCTTCTGATCTGTCAGACGCGTAATGCTCGCGAAAACCGGACGGCTGAGATCGACCGGCAGGTGAAATTCGTCAAGCAGCTGACGCTTGCATTCGGCTTTTCCGGAAAGATCGTTCGCATCGAAATGTGCGGGAAGTTCGGGGTCGGTCGCAGGGTTCCAAACTTCGTAATCGACGCCGTTAGTAATGCCGACAAGCCGGTCGGCACGAAGCCGCGTTAGCCAGTCGAGACCGTAACCGTTTTCCGGAGTCTGGATCTCGTAACCGTATCGACGCGAGACGGTCGAGAGCGTATCGGAGGCCTCTAGCCCCGCTTTCATCGCCGACGCGTAGCCGTTAAAGGCGAATGCATTGCGCGCAAATTCGCTGCCGAATCCAAATTTCCAGAGTTCCTCAGAACCAAAGCCGCCCTGATATGCCATGTTATGGATCGAGAAGACCGTCCGGGTGTTCCGCCAGAAAGCATCCCAGCGGCGGGACTCGGCGATCTCGACGGCGGCGAATCCGGTGTGCCAGTCGTTCAGATGAACTATATCGGGTGCGGTGCCGAGCCGTCTGAGCAGCGTAAGCGCGGCGTGGCTGAAAAAGGCAAATCGTTCGTGATCCTCTCGGTAACCGTAGATCGAGTCGCGGTGGAAATACGACGGAGCGTCGATCAGGAATGTCGGCGAGCCGTTCGCCTCGCTATAAAAGGCTTTCGCGTGATACGTCCCGCCACGCCAATTGACGTAAAGGTCGTCGATCGCCGTGTGCCATATGTACTCGCCTTTTGTCTGCCAGTAGCACGGCGTGATCAGCAGCGAATCGATCCCGACCGCCTTCAACGCCTTTGGCAAGGCACCGGCGACATCGCCGAGCCCGCCGGTCTTCGAATAAGGCACCGCTTCCGCCGATATTACTGCAACGCGCATAAGAAAAGTGGTCAGTGGTCAGCGGCCAGTTTTCAGAAGCAGATGTTAAAAGCTCCCGGAACCGGCCACTAGTCACTGACCACTGACCACTGACCAAATATCAAACTAGGTTTGCATCGACGCAAGGAATTCGGCGTTCGTCTTTGTCTTGCCGAGACGTTCGAGGACGACCTCCATCTGCTCGACCGGCGAAAGCGGGTTGAGCACGCGGCGCATCACCCAGATGCGGTTGAGGTCTTCCTTGCCGAGCAGGAGTTCTTCCTTACGTGTACCGGACCTTTGCAGGTCGATCGACGGGAAGAGACGCTTGTCGGAGAGGCGGCGGTCAAGGTGAATTTCGGAGTTACCCGTTCCCTTGAATTCCTCGAAGATAACATCGTCCATACGCGAGCCAGTGTCGATCAGGGCAGTCGCGATGATCGTGAGCGAACCGCCTTCCTCGATGTTTCGGGCCGCACCGAAGAAACGCTTTGGACGCTGCAGGGCGTTCGAGTCGATACCACCGGAAAGGATCTTGCCGGACGGCGGCACGACGGCGTTATGAGCACGTGCGAGACGCGTGATCGAGTCGAGCAGGATAACGACATCGCGTTTGTGCTCGACCAGGCGTTTTGCCTTTTCGATGACCATGTCGGCGACCTGCACGTGGCGCGTCGGCGGTTCGTCGAAGGTTGACGAGATGACCTCGCCTTTTACCGAACGCTGCATGTCCGTAACTTCTTCCGGACGCTCATCGATCAGCAGCACGATAAGGCTGACCTCGGGATGATTGTTCGTGATCGAATTTGCGATGGTCTGAAGCAGCATCGTCTTACCGGTTCTGGGCGGTGCGACGATGAGTGCACGCTGGCCTTTACCGATCGGCGTGACGAGGTCGATTACGCGTGCCGAGATGTTCTCGGGCCCGACCTCCATCTTGAGCTGCTCGTCCGGATAAAGCGGCGTCAGGTTATCGAAGAAGACCTTCTCGCGCGAATGTTCCGGAGCCTCAAAGTTGATCGCCTCGACCTTGATAAGGGCAAAGTAACGCTCGCCTTCCTTCGGCGGGCGGATCTGGCCGGAGACGGTGTCGCCGGTCCTTAGGTCGAATTTACGGATCTGCGAAGGGCTGACGTAAATGTCGTCGGGGCCGGGCAGATAGTTATATTCGGGGGCACGCAAAAAGCCGAAGCCGTCGGGCAGCGTTTCGAGAACGCCCTCTGAGAAGATCAGGCCGCTTTTCTCGGTCTGTGCCGCAAGCACCTTAAAGATCAATTCCTGCTTCCTGAGCCCGGTCGCACCTTCGATCCCCATCTCCTTTGCGATATGCGTCAGTTCGCTGATCGACATATCTTTCAGGTCGGAAATGTTCAGCAACTCGGCTTTATCTGTAGATTTGCTGTTTGCCGGAGCGGCGGGCGCCGATTCCGTGCCGTTTTGGGTGGCGTCGTCCGTGCCGTTCGGCTCGTTTTCAGGTGCGTCCTCGCCGGCTCTGGTGACCTTCGGCTTGCGCGTGGTTGTTGATTTGGTTGGCATTGTAGTTAACGTCTGTTAAATGGGATAACGCTGTTTGTCTCAACGCTTTACGGATTCAAATTATTCCTTCGAAATTCAGACCTTGAAGCAATTTGAATAAAGGCGGAGAAGTCGTATGGATAAGTATGTAGTATTACAAATCGGATTCGGGCGTACGGCCCTACCGCAGACCCTTGAGTTTTAGGGATATAGTTCTTTTACATCATTTGCGTGCAGAAATCAAACTTTTCTTTATGATTTTTTTAATGCCGCTTCGATCTCGGCCAGAAGGGGCTCGCGGCCTTTCCCTGTCTGCGATGAATACGGAAGCACCTTGCTCGCGGGGACGGCTTTTTCAATGAGCCTTACCTGATTCCTGAGTTGGTTTGAGGACAGCTTATCGGCTTTGGTTGCCACAACAATATGCGGCTTTTCGTGATGCACGAGCCACTCGTTGAGCTGAAGATCGAGCGGCGTCGGTTCGTGACGCGAGTCGATCAGCTGGATAGAAAGTACAAGCTCGTCTCTTTCCCTCAGGTAGCTTTCCGCCATTTCGCCCCACGACGCCCGCATCGACTTCGAGACCTTCGCGTAGCCATAACCCGGCAGGTCTACGAAGTAGAATCCGTCGTTCACGAGAAAGAAGTTGACCGCCTGAGTGCGTCCCGGTGTGTTTGACGTCCTCGCGAGCCCGCGACGCTGCAGCAACGAGTTTAAGAGCGACGACTTCCCGACATTCGACCTGCCGAGAAATGCGATCTCCGGCCGGCTGTCGGTCGGCCAGTGGTCGGGCTTAAAGCCGCTTTTGACAAATTCCGCTGCTGAGATCTTCATAGGCCGTCGTTCGGCAATTGCTGCAAGGGTTGAGTTTGTACTTTGAAGTTTAGCAGAAAGCGGCCAGGTATGGGAGCGCTTCAGCGTGTGGCGTTAGGCTTTCCGGAGGAAGTAGCTCCATTTGTAAGACGAGATATTCCTTCAGCCAAAGCAAAGGCCCCGGCTTTGTGCCGGGGCCCTTGTTAAGTTTGAGCTATTCGACGTTTGTCGAGATATCTGCCGGCGGCCGGTCGGTCTTCCAGAAGTGATCGGTCGCCAGCCCGGTGTCGGCCTCGGGTTCGATCGCTATCCGCAGGACCTGATCGATCGTATCGACCGTCTTTATCTGCAGGTCTTCGAGCACCTCTTCCGGCACGTCCGCAAGGTCCTTCTCGTTCTCCTTTGAGAGGATGAGCGTTTTCAGGCCGAAACGATGTGCGGCGAGCAGCTTTTCCTTCACGCCGCCGATCGGCAGCACCTTGCCGCGGAGCGTGATCTCGCCTGTCATCGCCACATCGTGCCGGGCACGACGACGGGTAAGGGCGGAGACCATCGCGGTCGCGATCGTGATACCCGCACTCGGGCCGTCTTTAGGTATCGCTCCTTCGGGCACGTGAATGTGCAGGTCGTTCTCGCGGAATGCGGCGGGGTCGATGCCAAGCTGTTCGGCACGCGAGCGGACGCAGGTCAACGCCGCACGGGCCGATTCCTGCATTACCTCGCCGAGTTTACCGGTCAGCGTCACATCGCCTTTGCCCTGTACGAGCGTCGCCTCGACCTGAAGGACGTCACCGCCGACTTCCGTCCATGCCAGGCCGTTGACGAGGCCGATCTCGCTCTTGCGGGCGATGTCCTGTTTGCGGAACCGGATGGTTCCCAGCAACTCGCGAACTTTCTCGGCATCGATGACGACCTTGAAGTCCTCCTTCGCCGCCGACAGCACGAATTGCTTCGCGATCTTTCGCAAGCATGAACCGATCTCTCTTTCCAGGTTGCGAACACCGGCTTCGCGCGTGTAATGCCGAATGGTCTCGAGGACGCCGTCGTCGGTGAATTTCACTTTTTCCGGATCAAGACCCGAGTTCTCGCACTGCTTTGGAATAAGGTGCCGTTTTGCGATCTCGACCTTTTCCCTTTCGGTGTAGCCCGAAAGGTGCAGGATCTCAAGGCGGTCCTGGAGCGCCGGCGGGATCGTATGCAGTACGTTCGCCGTGGCAATAAAGAACACATTTGAAAGGTCGTACTCTACATCCAGATAGTGATCGCGGAATGAATGATTCTGTTCCGGATCGAGAACCTCGAGCAATGCCGCGCTCGGATCGCCGCGGAAATCGCGGCCGAGTTTGTCGACCTCATCTAGCAGGATCACCGGGTTGATAGTCCCGGCACGCTTCATTAGCTGAACGATCTGGCCGGGCAATGCACCGATGTATGTGCGGCGATGGCCGCGGATCTCTGCTTCGTCATGGACGCCGCCAAGTGCAAGACGCATGAACTTTCGCCCGGTCGCGTTCGCGATCGACTTACCGAGCGACGTCTTACCAACGCCCGGGGCACCAACGAAGCAAAGTATCGTCCCTTTCGGATTCTTGACCAATTGGCGGACGGCGAGGAACTCAAGGATGCGATCCTTGATCTTTTCGAGTCCATAGTGGTCCTCGTTGAGCGTGCGTTCGGCCTCGGAAAGGTCGTCGATCTCGTCCGATCGCTGCTGCCATGGCACATTGATCAGCCAGTCCAGATATGTACGCGAAACCGTGCTCTCCGCGGACATCGGCGGCATCGCCTCGAGGCGGGCGAATTCCTGAAGGGCCTTTTCTTTAGCCTCTTCGGTCATGCCGGCCTCTTCGATCTTTTTCTTAAGGTCGTCGAGTTCGGCCTTGTCGTCCTTGCGGCCGAGTTCCTTTTGGATCGCCTTGATCTGCTCGTTCAGGTAGTACTCACGCTGATGCTTGTCCATTTGCTTCTTGGTGCGTGAGTGGATGGTTCGATCGAGCTGTTTCTTTTCGATCTCGCTTTCGAGGATGTCTATCAGCTTTTGAAGGCGTTCGGAAACGGAGATGGTCTCAAGCAGCGCCTGTTTTTCGTCTACCGTCACACGAAGGTGCGACGACATCGCATCGGCGATCTGAGCAGCAGAGATCCCGCGAAGGCTCGCGTGAAGCGCGTCCGTGTAGGCATCCGGCGAGACACGGAGAAGCTGTTCGACGAGCGTGTGGATCTTCTGAAGGAGTCCGTCGGTGCGGTATCCGGATTCATCAGTGGACGGAACGCGGCGAACATGTGCAAAGAACATTCCGTCGGCGTCCTGCTCGACCCGAACCGACTGGCCCCGCTCGCGGCCCTCGACCACCACCTTGATCTGCCCGTTGTCCTGACGCTGTGCCTGAAGTATGCGGCCGAGTGTGCCTATCGAGTAGATCTGGTCCGATTTCGGCTCATCGATCGTCGCGTCGTGCTGCGTAGCGAGAAATATGTCCCGCTCGCCGGTCATCGCTTCTTCGAGGGCCCGAACACTGCTCGGACGACCGATCTTGAAGGCTACTTTTGTAAAAGGAAATATAACTACGTCACGGATGGGAACCATCGGATAACGCTTAATGTCCGAAGGCATTTGATCGGTAAACTCTTGCATAGCTTCAGGGAAACTGTAACTGGTTGTAAAAACAAGGCCCTGGGAACGGAATACCTCTATTTACCTGTCTCTTATACACATCTCCGAGCC
>JAUCQE010000580.1 GCA_030372865.1 Pyrinomonadaceae bacterium | reverse complement strand
CCACCGAGATCTACACCGTTCGGAACTCGTCGGCAGCGTCAGATGTGTATAAGAGACAGGATATGAGGTTGTTAACGGCGGTATTGTTTTTGTCGGTGGCATCGGTTGCTGTTTGGGCGCAGCCGGGGGATGACGGGACGATCTCTGTAAATGTTGTCGACGAACAGGGAAAGGAGGTCAGAGGCGCGTCGGTTGATGAGGCAACGGTGGGAACCGGGCGGCCGATCCTTCTCGGCAGAGGGTTTCCGACGGCTGTCGAGCGTGGATTCAAGCCGCTTTTCAGGCCGCGGGATGATTATCGCTCGTCGTTCATTGCTCAGACCTTTTGCAAACGCGAACGAAGCTATTCGATCGAGGTCAAAGCACCGGGGTATGAGACGAAGATGCACACGGGGTCGCTTCGAGACTGCGACCTCAAGGTTGACGTAGTGCTAAAGCGATCTGCCGAACCCATTCCCGCATTCGAGGCTCTGACAACGCTTTCCGGAAAGCTGACCGATCAGAACGGAAAGCCGATCACGAGAAGATTCCTAATAATCCGCGAGGGCAGGGAATATGTACCGATGATCGCCAAAGACGGCAGCTATTCCGCTCGTTTGCTCCCGGGACTTTACGAGATCGTCTTCAACGAGTTCAACTGCACCGAATACACTATCCGAAACTACCGCATCGGCACTCAGCCGAGAACATTGAACTTTACGGCTGACTGCGGATAGTTTGGGACAACGAGACAGTGAAGTCGGTTTGCGGTGAAAGGACTTGTCAACTCCTTGCGACTTTGCGTCTTTGCGGGAATTCCTTCGGAATAACTGATAACTGAAAAGTAATAGCTGATAAACCGGAGGGCCATTCCGGAACCGCTCGCAGCCACCGGATCCTCCGAATCCGCGTTCGTACTTCGTTTGACCTTGAATGTCGGCCCACCTGTTACCACAGGCGGTTCTGACCTAACGCCCGATAGCGCGTTTGCTTACGGGCGGCCTTCCGCATTTCGTATTTCGCTTCGCCCTTTTCACGTAGATCGCCGGATGTTGTATTCTTGTGGTTTGTATTTACCACACTAATAAGAAGGAAAATCATCAGAGATGAGTAACTTAACATTTGGAATCATCAAGCCGGACGCGGTGCGTGCGGGTAACCAGGGGAAGATCATTGATCGTATTTTGGCTGCGGGCTTTAACATCCGCGGGATGAAGCTTATCCACCAGACGAAGAAGCAGGCTGAAGGTTTCTACGCCGTTCACGCGGAGCGTCCGTTCTTTGGCGAACTCACCGAGTTCATGTCGAGCGGCCCGTGCGTCGTGCTTGCGCTTGAGAAGGAAAATGCAGTCCCGGCATGGCGTGAACTGATGGGCGCGACCAACCCGGCAGAGGCTGCCGAGGGCCTGTCTCTTATACACATCTGACG
>JAUCQE010000579.1 GCA_030372865.1 Pyrinomonadaceae bacterium | reverse complement strand
GCTCGGAGATGTGTATAAGAGACAGCACTACCGCTGGCTGTGGGGGGGCTCATAATTTCGATTTATCACAATTTGCTTTATTACGGTGTCCTGCCGGAAAGCATCACGCCGTGCCAACAGGGTATTTCGTGCACGACGGTGCAGATCGAGTGGCTCGGATTTATCACGATTCCGCTGATGGCTTTGACTGCGTTCGCGGCGGTGAGCTTGTGCTTGTGGCTCCATAAGGCGGAGCGTTTTGAAAAATGATATGAGAAAAGAAGTAATTATCTTAGGGGCTATTGTCGCCCTCGTCATTGTAGGTGTCGTCGTGGGTTCGAACTATTATCGAAACTCGCTGCAGAACGAAACGGTCGCGACCAAGACAAGCGGCAATTCGAATGCGGGAAGTGTGACCCCCGAATCCCTGGTGCGGCCCGACAGTCCGACCCTTGGACCCACGAACGCCCCGGTCACGGTCGTCGAGTTTCTGGATCCCGAGTGCGAGGCCTGCGCCGCGTTCAGCCCCGTGGTGAAGAAACTGCTTAAAGATTACGAAGGCAAGATCCGCCTCGTCGTTCGTTATATGCCGCTCCATCCGAATTCGGTTTCCGCCGCGACGTTCACTGAAGCGGCCGGCGAACAGGGAAAGTATTGGCAGGCCCAGGAACTTCTCTTCCAAAGACAGCACGAGTGGGGACAGAAGCACGGCCCCGCAGCCGCCTCGCAACCGCCCCCGAACATAAACGTTTTGTTCCAAAAGTACGCGGAGGAGCTGGGTCTCGATCTGGCGAAGGCGAATGTCGCCGTTCGCGAAAATCGCTACGGTGCGAAGATCGAACGGGACAAGAAGGACGGCCAGGCGCTCGGCGTGCGGCAGACGCCGACGTTTTTCGTCAACGGTCGGCAGCTCCGAAGGTTCAGTGAAGCCGACTTAAGGGCTCTGGTCGACGAGGAGCTGCGAAATTCATCCACCGGACGACCCACTTCATAGCCGTGACCGAAACCAAAACAACCAAACCCGAGACGCTCGGTCTCTGGCAGGACCGGAAATTTCAATGGCTGATCGCGAGCGTAGCCCTCGTCGCCGTCTTCGAGTTCCTGTCGTTGATGGGGGACGGCTACAAGCTGCGGCGCGACATCGCGTTCCCGTTTTTCGCGGTGCTGATCCTGGCGGTTGGATGGCGGACGTTGTGGAGCGGACTCAAGGCCCTTTCGAAGCTGAACTTTCGCAGCATCAATCTCCTGATGACGATCGCCGTCGTCGGTGCTTTCTATCTGGGCGAATACGAGGAGGCCGCGGTCGTTGTGGTTCTGTTCGCTCTGGGCGAGAGGCTGGAAAGTTTCGGCATTCAGTCGAGCAAATCGGCTCTGCAGGCCCTGGTCGATCGCACACCGAAAACCGCCCGCGTGCGGCGCGGGGGCGGTGAAACGGAGCTGCCGATCGAGGAGATCAACGTCGGCGATACGCTGATCCTGAGACCCTCCGACATGATCGCTCTCGACGCCGAGGTGATATCGGGCGCATCTAGCGTCGACGAGTCGGCGATCGCCGGCGAGCCGCTGCCGAAGGACAAGCACGATGGTGACAAGATCTTCGCCGGGACGCTCAACCTGCAGGGCTATCTCGAAGCGAAGGTGTTGAAAACCGCCAAAGACACAACGCTCGCCAAGATCATCGAGACCACTTTCGCTGCGACGAAAACGAAAGCGGAGACCCAAAAGTTCATCGAGACCTTCGCCGGCTACTACACGCCGTCGATCATCGCCATCGCGACGCTGCTCGTCGTCATACCGACGGTCTTTCTGGGCCAGCCGTTCAACCCGTGGTTCGAGCAGGCGATCACGATCCTCGTCATCGCCTGCCCGTGCTCGCTCGTAATCTCGACACCGATTTCCATCTACGCCGCGATCGGCAACGCCTCGGCGAAAGGAGCGCTCGTCAAAGGCGGCAAGTACATCGAGGCGATCGGGCGCATCAAGGCCGTCGCGATGGACAAGACCCGCACGCTCACTTACGGGAAGCCGAAAGTGACGGACGTGCTGCCCTTCGGCGAGACCACGCGCGAGCACCTGCTGGCGTGTGCGGCCGGGATCGAGAGGTACTCGGAACATCCGCTGGCGGCCGCGATCGTCGCGGCGGCGAACGAGGAGAAGCTCGACATCCACGCCGTCGAGAATTTCCAAGCCGTGATGGGCAAGGGAGCGAAGGCGGATTGCGTCGTCTGCTACGACAAACACCACTGCATCGGGAAGCTGCCGTTCATATCAGAGGAACATGAGGTTAAGGAGGAAATCGTCCGCCGCGTCGAATCTCTGCAAATGGAAGGGAAGACATCGATCGTTGTGAGCAGCCACGACGGCGTGGAGGGCGTGATCGCCCTGACCGACGAGATCAAAACCGAAAGCCGTGCCGCGGTCGCCGAATTGCAGGAATTGGGCATCGAGGTCGTGATGATGACCGGGGACAACCGAGCTCCCGCCGAAACGGTCGCCAAAGAGGTCGGCATCCGCGAGGTGAAGGCGGAAATGCTGCCCGAGGATAAAGCCGAGGGGATCAAGGAGCTGCTCGCCAAATACGGCCCGACCGCGATGGTCGGCGACGGCGTCAACGACGCCCCGGCGCTCGCCCTCTCCAGCGTTGGCGTGGCGATGGGCGCGGCGGGCTCCGACACCGCTATCGAAGCGGCCTCGATCGCGATTCTGAACGACCGCCTCGAGTTGATCCCTTACCTCGTCCGCCTAGGCAGGCGGGCCGTCGCGACGATCCAGATCAACACGACCGCCGCCATCGTCACGAAGCTGGTGTTCGTGACCTTGGCGATCCTCGGCCTCAGCAGCCTCGCCCTCGCGATCTTCGCGGACGTCGGTGTCACCGTGCTCGTGATTTTGAACAGCTTGCGGCTGCTTAGCTACAAATAGTCAAAAGTTGAATCAGAACCGCGGCGTTGACGGCCGGAAATTTCTGCGTTATGTTGAAATA
>JAUCQE010000578.1 GCA_030372865.1 Pyrinomonadaceae bacterium | reverse complement strand
GTCTCGCGATGTACGCCATGTAGATCGCCGAAAGCGTTATAACAGGCAGGACGAGATTTGAGACTCCGCCCCAGCGTGCCGGCGGCAGCCAGAACAACCAGAGCGAGAAGACGATCACAAAGATCGGCCCCAACACGAAATTGGGCACCGAAAGGCCCAGCATCGCCGTCGCCATTGACCCGTAATCGAACGCGGAATTTTGTTTAAGAGACGCGATGATACCGGCGGAAAGGCCGACAATCAATGCGAGTATGTAAGCAAGCAGCCCGACCGTCGCAGAATACGGCAGGTGCCGAAAGATGATCTCGTTTACGGATTGGCCTTCGTATTTCAACGAGTCACCGAAATCGCCGCGAACGACGTTGCCGATCATGATGAAATACTGCTGATACCACGGCTTATCGAGACCGTATTTGCGTTTGATGTTCTCCTCGATAGCGGGCGGCAGCGAACGTTCGTCCGAGTAGAAATTACCCGGAGCCATTCGGATCAAGCCCCAGGTGACGGAAACGACCACCAATGCCATCGGAATGATTATCAAAAGCCTTCGAAGAATGAATCCGATCATAATTAGTACCCAAACTTCCCTGCGGCCTTGTAACCATTTTCCCGTTCTACGAGCGCCGGCTGCGTCGCGATGAGGCGCTCGAGGTTCGAGACGACCCAATCGTCTTTAGTGTTGAAAATATTGTCGACGTCGCGGTCCCATTTCGCCGGATCCGTTTCGATATAGACGAACTTCCACGCGTGGAGCGTTCCCGGATTGGGATAAAGTCCCTTTACGTATGGCTTTCGGAGAAAATTCGTCTTCTGTGTTTGCCATGGCAGCACGGGCTGGTCCTGCATCACCATGAACTCGGCCTCCGCCATCTTTTCGAACCGCAGTTTCGGATCCGCCTGTTTATTGGCTTCGTCGATAAGCCGGTCAAACTTCGGGTTATGCCAACCGGTCGAACTGTCGTTGTTCTTCCCGTAAAACAGCTTTAGGAACGACATCGGGTCCATGTAATCCCCGATCCAACCGGCACGGCCTAAACCGCTGTACTCAAGAGCTTTACGAGTATTAAGGAACGTTTTCCATTCCTGGTTCTTCAGGGGAACGACGATGCCAAGATTTTGTTTGTATTGTGCCTGTATGAACTCAGCGATCGACTTATTGTTATCGCTGGTGTTGTAGAGTATCTCGACGTTCTCGATAGGAAAATTCGGGATCGAATATGTGTTGCCGTTCTTGATAACGGGAAATCCGGCCTCGGCCAAAAGTTGACGTGCCTTTTCGGGATCGAACTTTCGTGCCTTCCATTCGTCGAGAGAACTGCCGATCTTTTTCAACTCACGTGCATAGACCTCGGAACGGATAGCCTCATATTCAGGGAAGAGGCCCTCGGGCGTGAAGTCGATCAGCGGCTGCGTTGTCTTTCTGAACTTCGCCATCGCATCACGATCGACCGCCAAGGCAAATGCCTGACGGACTCGCAAGTCGTTCATCGGCGGTTTGGTGACATTGACCGTGTAGTACTCGATCGCGACCTCTGGATGATTGTGATACTCGTCCTTGAATTCGCGGATGGTCTCGACCCACGCGGCGGGTATCGTGTGGTTGTAGAGAGCGTCGATATTGCCGGTCTTATAAAGATTCAGCATCGTCGTTTGCTCATCCAACGGGTAAAACTCGATGCCGTTCAAACGGACCATGTCAGCATCCCAATATCCCGGATTCTTTGCCACGACAAGTCTGTCGTAAGGACGATGCTCTTTAAGAACAAACGGCCCGCTCGTGACGATATTCTCAGGACGGGTCCAGTTCTTTCCGTGATTTTCTATCGTCCCGCGGTGAACGACGCGGAAAAACTGATGGCCAAGCAGGCCGAGCAGGAACGGGGCGGGCTGTTTCAGCTTGATGCGAAACGTGAAGTCATCGACCGCCTCAACTCCGATGTCCGTCGCTTGTACAGGTACAAGTTCCAGTCCGTCGATCAGAGCACTTAGCTTCGGATCCTTTTCAATAAGCGCGTTGCGCGACTTCTCGTCGCTTGGGACAGTAAGACGCGAAGGGCCGTCGATATACTTTCGAAATTCGCTTACGCCCTCGGCGGGTGCCGCATCCGGCGCAGGAAGCGTCTCGGTGAATGATGGATCGAGATCGGTTTTTAGCAGGAATCGCCCGTTGCGGTCGCGAACGAACGACTTCATCGAATTATAATCGCTTGCGTACTTGATATAATCGGCAAGATAAGCATTTTTTGCTGCCAGTTCGGGGGCTAACGCACGCTGTATCGAGTACGCAAAGTCGTGCGCGGTGATAGGATCACCGTTCGAAAAGGTCGCGTTCTTTCGTAGCCGGAAAACATACTCGGTATTTTCCTGCCCGATCTCCCAGCTTTCCGCCACGCCCGGTATCGGCTGCATAGTCCGCGGGTCGTATTCGACAAGACCGTCGTATAGAGCCATCAGAACCCGTGCTTCGGGCTGGCCGGTCGGGATCGCCGGGTCGAGCGACTCAGGCTCAGATCCCGAAACATAACGAAGGACACCATCTTTGGGCGGCTCCGCGTTACCGTAAAACCTTCCGGCTGAACTGGTTGTACAGCTCGTGATAAACGCAGAAATAAGCGTCAGACCGATCGCTAAACGTATCTTTTTCCAGCCGTTTGCTCCCATGTTCGAATCTCCAGAAATGCGATCTTGTTGCAAAAAATGGACTGAGGAGAGTTGCTTTTGCCGCTCGGTGCCTGTAAACCGTCATTCTAAATAATTTACAGGCTATGCTGCACCAGGTATTTACGCGAGTGGGCGGCCTTTGGTTTCGGAATAACAGCGCAAAAGATCCCCTAAATGCAGCCAGCGTGCCCTTTACGATTCGTTCTTGGTAGCTTCCGGTTGCCAGCTTTCGTCAATGTAGGTCTCGATCAACGACGGCGAGTCGAGCATATTTGACTCGAACCCGACAACAAACGGTTTAACCAATGAATAGGATGACGAGAAATAAAGCGGTATCGCCGGTAGTTCGTATAAGGCTTGTTCGTGGGACGTCAGCATGACAATATTCGACTCGCTTCTCGGCTGGATAAGCACTGTATTCGAGTTAGAGTCGGAAGGCGAGATAGGCTCAGGCGATCGACCTGACGGCGACTCTGACGGTGTCGCAGCCGGGTTTTGGCCGCCCAATATTGCTTTCATGTTCGCCAGTTCGTCAGGCGTCGGAAGGACGACACCGCGGCGGATCAGGTCGAAATCGCCCTGCCTTCTCACATCGTCCATTTCCGAGTTCTCGCGGACGATGATCTCTGTATCGATACTCAGTGCGTCGCGCCACATGGCAGCGATCGAACGTGCAATGCGGATCTGCGTATCGTTTCGATTGACCGCTAGTCGGATCACCGGAAACTGTTCGCCATTCGGAAAACCCGCCTCGTCAAGAAGGTCGGCAGCACGCTGGCGGTCCTGCACAATGCTTACTCCTGCCGAAGCCCCGAACGGCAGAAACGTCGTTGCCGGAGATGTAACGCCTTCAAGTTCGCCCTCTGAAAGGCGGTCGCGTTCGATCGCCATTGAAAGGGCCTGACGGACCCGACGGTCGTCGAACGGAGCAAGCGTCGTATTGAACTCGTAAAAATTAAGTGCAGCGAAGGTTGAGCGGCGGAAATCGGCGTACGGTGCAAGGAGTTTCAAAAGCACCGGCGAGAAGCTCGTGTTCGTGATCGCATCGATCTCGCCCGCTCGGTAGGCTTCAAGAGTTTTCTCGGCAGTCTCGACCGGGACGAACCTGACGCGGTCGAGTTTCACTGAATCGCGATTCCAGTACGAATCGGAACGTTCGAGTTCAACACCTTCGGCCCCGACACTCTTGATTCGAAAAGCGCCGTTAGTTATCGCAGCCGCATCCGGCTGCCCGATATCCGGATTTAAACGATGAACGGGCCGAAACACCGGATGTGAGACGAGTTTCGGAAAGTCCCGGTCGGGTTCGACGAGCAACACTTTCAACGTTTTCGGCCCAACCGCCTGTAAACCGGGCTGTTCGTCAGGTGCGGAGGTCCGCTCCCTCTCGGACAGCGACGACGAATTAGAGTTCGTATTGGTGTTAACGTTGATATGCGGTAACGGCTTAACGGACGTATTGGAAACAGGCGGGATCATCGGCGACGCTGCGGCAAATCCTTTGATATTTGCGAAGAGGCCGGCGAACGGGGCCGAACGCCCTTGAGCCGCGGCTCGCTTCCACGAGCGGACAAAATCGTCAGCTGTAAGCGGATCACCATTCGACCAAATGGCGTTGTCCCTGATCTCAAACATCCATTCTTTAAGGTCCTCGGTAGCATTCCACGCGAACGCTGCGGCCGGTCTTTCGGCAAGGGTACGGGAATCAAGCTCTGTCAGGCCCTCAAAGACGGCTCGGACCAGATCAGTCTCGGGAGCAGCGGCAGCCTTTGCCGGATCCAGGGTCTTTGGGAGTTTTCCGTTACTCCAGCGGAGTTCCTGCTTTCTAGGCGGGGTTGTCGCCCGTGCGAAAAGGTCGTCTGTCCGCGACCGTTCCAATTCCGTGCAGCCGGAAAGGAAGACCGCCGATATTAGGAACATCGCCCACGCGCAACGAGTACGTGACGACAGTTCGGAGACCGGATTTTTTGATCGGAAGCTCAACTATTTAAGGCCGGCGGAAAATTCTTTCAGCCTACCGAAAACCTCGACCACTCGCGACCGCGTAGCTTCGTACGTGCCCGACGTGTCGATCAGGAAGTCGGCGAATTTCTTTTTTTCTTCCTGAGGCATTTGTGCGGATATCTTTTGCTTGGCATCGGCCTCATCGATACCATCGCGTGACATTAATCTGCGCAATTGTATATCAGGCTCACACCATACAACAATCAAACGATCAAAACGTTTGTAGCCGCCCGATTCGATCATCAGCGCGGCATCGATGATTGCAATGCCGTCCGGATCGTTCGCCTCCAGAGCACGCAGCCAGCGGTTTTGTTCACCGATAACCAAGGGATGCACGATCGAATTAAGGAGTTGTCGTTTGCCTTCGTCAGCAAAGACAATGGCCCCGAGCTTCTTCCGATCCAGCTTTCCTTCGGCAGCCAGCACCGATTCACCAAACGATTCGACGATCTTCTGCAAGCCTACCGTCCCCGGTTCAACGACCTGACGTGCGGTCTGATCGGCATCCAGAACATGACAGCCCAACTCACGGAACACACTGCAGACGTGAGACTTTCCGACGGCAATCGATCCTGTCAGCCCGACCTTTAGCATAACTCAGCTACTTACTGTGACGCTTTGCGAGTTTGTCGACGTTGTACTCGGCGATCTCACGCAGCGTGAGATCGAGTTCATCGGCGCATGCGGAAATGTACCAGAGCACATCGCCGAGTTCGTCTTTGAG
Source organism: Pyrinomonadaceae bacterium (assembly GCA_030372865.1). Taxonomy (GTDB): domain Bacteria; phylum Acidobacteriota; class Blastocatellia; order Pyrinomonadales; family Pyrinomonadaceae; genus OLB17. The sequence goes on along the minus strand of JAUCQE010000578.1, from coordinate 4,361 downwards.
CTTTGCCCGGGTCTCGTCGTTGAGCATGCCGCCGTGGTCGCGTTGGATCTTTTTGACGATATTCGCAACCTCGCCCGCCTCACCGGCAAGGCCGAGCGTGGGGTACTCGAGGTTGGAGAGACGATGGGGATAGAGAGCGGTCTTGCTAGCCGCTGACTGATATTCTTCGAAGTTCATATTTATTTAGAAAAGGCTGCGTTATCTTCCGCGACGGGCCTTTGCCGCCTCAAGCGTATTTCGCATCAGCATTGCGACGGTCAGCAGACCAACGCCACCCGGAACCGGTGTGAAATAAGCCGCTCGCTCCACCGCTTCTTTTGGATTAACGTCGCCGACAAGCGTGAAACCGCGTTTCTCTATCGCTGCGATTCGTTTTGGAAGTTCCCCCTCCGAAAAAAGCTCCGACGCGAAATCCTGGTCCGAAACGTTATTTATTCCGACATCAACGACCGTCGCGCCGTCGCCGATATGCTCGCCACGGATAAAACCGGGCCGGCCGATGGCGGCGATCAAGATGTCAGCCTGCTGTGTGATCGCCGGCAGGTCACGGGTTCGCGAATGGCAGATCGTCACAGTAGCATTCTCCTGGAGCAAAAGCATCGCCATCGGTTTTCCTACGATATTGCTTCGGCCGACAACCACCGCATGGCGTCCGGCGATCTCCAGCCCCGAACGTTTGAGGATCTGAATCACACCTGCAGGCGTACACGGCACAAGGGCGTCGTACCCCTGCGAAAGCCGCCCAACGTTCATCGGATGGAAACCATCGACATCCTTAGCTGGGTCGATCTCTTCGAGGATCTCGCGATCCCTAACCTGTTCCGGCAACGGAAGCTGAACGAGAATCCCGTCAATGTCGTCGCGTGCATTCAATTCTTTGACGATCGACAGAACCCCATCATGCGAAGCATCGGCCGGCAGATGGATATGCTCGGAATGCATTCCCAGTTCTTCCGTCGTCTTGACCTTGCTGCCGACATAAACCGCCGATGCCGGGTCTTCGCCGACGCGGACAACGGCGAGGCCCGGCCTGTAACCAAGGCTCGCAACCTCAGCTGCCACCTCGGCCTTGATAGCCTCGGCGATCGGCTTTCCGCTAAGTAACTGTGCCGTCATAATGCTCTGATTCTACAGCAACTTCCCGTATATGTCAGGTACGCTGCGAAACACGCCGCCGATAACCAAAGTCTTGGTTCGATGATCCGCTAATTGATTCATTTACAACGATTTGCGAACACGATTAGGAATCATCGTAAAAAGTTCAGAAATTTTCTAGGAACATCTCGGCGATTATCAGTTTTGTATGGCAGAACACGAGAATAGCTTGGCAAATCTAGACCGCAATTGCCGTCTAGTTAGAAAGATAAACTGCAATGTCGACCACCTTCGCTAAATTGACGTCAGCCTTCGTAAAGATCGCATTCTTTGCGATGCTGGCCGTCGCGGCATCTGGATCTGCCGAAGCCGTGTGCACAGTTGAAGTGAAGGAGACGGCTTACCTGATGTACAACCCGGTGAAGGGTGTATGGTACGAGCAGTCAGACGCCTGCAGTTTCACCGCCGTTCGGCTCGGCGAAAAAGGCGATGTAATTGCTCCCGCCGACTACGACGGCGACGGAATCGTCGACATGGCGGCAATGAATCCGGCGAAAGGATCGTGGACGATCCGATACAGCAGAAGCGGCACTATTGAAACAATTGCGTTTGTAGCCGCTGAGTCCAAACAGCAGATGTCGAACACCCCCGTTCCGGCCGATTACGATGGTGACGGCCGCACGGACATCGCTGTTTGGCACGCCGGTTCAGGTGAATGGCACATTGCAGCGTCAAGCGGCGGGGCTCGCGTGGCTCGTCTAGGCGGGATCGGCGATGTTCCGGTGCCTGCCGATTACGATGGCGACGGGCAAGCAGACCTGGCGGTTTACAGCCCGGCACGCAAAACCTGGACGGTTATTAACAGCCGCTCGGGCAACACCGAATCGACTATATTCGCGGCGATCGGTAAGCTCGTCCCGGCCGATTATACCGGCGACGGTAAGGCCGACCTTGCAGTGTTTGATAAAGGAACGTGGTCGATCCGCAGCAGTGAGACCGGTGAGACAGAAGAGAATATTTTTGGGAGCGAGGGCAGCGTACCGGTCCCGGGGGACCACGATGGAGACGGGATCGCAGACCTTGCTGTCTATACAGATGGACGCTGGGTGGTTGAGTTGAGCAGCGGCATCGGCATCAACGGTTTTGAGTTTGGTAATGAGGGAGACATTCCGGTTGGTTTGGTTCAAGTCTTTAGCGCAAGCTAATGTTCCCCCCGTTGTGCGTTAAGCATTTCAAGAGGCTTTTAGAAGCCTCTTTTTTTGTTTTGCGCGGCATTCGATAGAATCGTTGTATGAGGCGTTCTGCATCAATAACCCTGATCCTGTTTGCTCAATGCCTTTCAGCCTTCGCCTCTGAGCCGACTCACGCCTCTATTCTTGCTCTTATTCGTGACGGCAAAAGCCAGGAAGCCGTAGAAGCACTCGAGTCTTTCAAGCTCGATAGGCCGGAAGAGTTCGTAACGGGCGAGTATGATTATCTTCTCGCCAGGATGTACGAATCGAACGGCGACATCGGCAATGCCGCCGCATTGTTTCAAACCGTTGCGAGTTCCCGATCGGTCCTGCGTGAGTACGCACTATGGCGGCTTTCGCAGATCGCCAGGTTCAGCGGAAACGAGTTCCAGGAACGTTTGCTGCTTTACGAAATAATCGCTTTATACCCTGATGGTTTGATCGGCGACGCCGCTAATCGAAGGCTGGCAAAAAGCTATTACGAGAGCAGGAATTACACAGAGGCGATCCACGTTCTCACCGGCCCACGGCCGAGCACGGCGAAAGCCTCTGGTGCGGCCCCTAGCGACGCCGCAATAAGAGAAGAACTTGCCTTGCTTGGAAATTCGCACCTCTTCTCGGGGAACAAGGAAATGGCACGGTCGATCTTTGAGCGGCTGCTCAATACAACGCCGAACCAGCAACAGCCGGACGATTTTGCACTTGAAAGCGTCCGCGGACTGGATGCCTTGGACCAAGCGGCCGGCTCAGCCGCGGAATTGACCGCCGCTGAACATGTACGCCGCGGATGGGTGTATCAGTTCAACCGTGAGTTTATCGAAGCGAGACGTCATTACATGAGCGTGGTCAACCGATTCTCCGGTGACTCGCTTGCTGCCGAATCCGCATATCAGATCGGGCGTGGCTACGCTTCACTCGAGAGCTTTGCGGAGGCATTTCCGTGGTTCGAACGTGTGCTCGAACAGTTTCCGGAATTGCCGGTCGCAAAAGACGCATTGCTGCAGGCCGGCAGCGCATATACCCGTGTTGGAAAACACCGCGAAGCGATCTCGAGATACCGGCAGTATATCGACCGCTTTCCGGATGACGAAAGACTCGACCGTGCGTACCTGAATATTGTTGACGTCGCCCGCGACTCGGGCGAAGAAACAGCCGCACTCCGCCAGGCCGCTGAGGCCCAACAGGTATTCAAAGGAAGGGTCGGCGAGGCTCAGGCCCTGTTTTCGGAAGCGAGGATATATATCTCGGTCGAAGAATGGGAAAAGGCGCTTGATTCTCTCGACCGGCTTTTCAAATTGCCGGACCTTGGCGGAACACGCGTGCCCGGCGGTACGACACAGGTCGAGGTCATGTTTCTCCGCGCGTTTATATTGGAACAACTGAGCCGGTACCGGGAAGCGATCGAGGCTTATCTTTCGATTCCCGACGGACGAAACGAATATTACGGCTGGCGGGCAACCGAGCGGCTGATGCAATTGGCGTCGAGTGATGCGGCCAGAGCGGCAGTCGTCGAAAAGCTATCATCATTATCGGGCGGGTCAACGTCGGGCGATCATGAAACAAAGCGAAAGGCAATACAGTCGATGCTTCGGCTGACGGTGGACAATGGTTCGCGGGAACAACTCCTAGATTCGCTACGGAGCGTCTATCAGGAATTGCCCGCATACTCGGCGGTTCCAGCTGTTAAGAGGCCAACAGTCGGCGAGTGGGAATGGCCTGAAAAAGTAAAAGTCCTTAAGACTGACGAAAGACGGCGAGCCGTAGCAGAAAAGCTCCTGTTTCTCGGTCTATATGACGAAGCCGCGACAGAACTGGAAATGGCCGGAGGCACGGCAGACCGCGCACTTGCGAATCGTCTCACTACTTTCTATGTTGACGGCGACATTGCCTACCGCGGCGTAGCCATGGTCGAACCGATTTGGCGAACCATACCTGCTGACTACCAGATCGAACTAATGCCTCGCGAATCGGTCGAACTGCTTTATCCGACGCCATACCTGTCTCTTATACACATCTCCGAGCCCACGAGACAGC
>JAUCQE010000577.1 GCA_030372865.1 Pyrinomonadaceae bacterium | reverse complement strand
GTCCAAAATTCCACCCACGATCCCGGCTTTGCGTAGAAGATGAGAAAGAAAGGCACAGCGACCGTCGCGGCGGTTCCGATCATCGCTCCGAGCCTTCCGGGAATCCCGATCAGTTCCTGAACAAGATATCTTCCCAGCCGCATCGCCACATCAAGCGTATCGAAAACAAAAGTAGAGAAAGCCATCGCACCGAAAGTTATCGCGAAGGCAAGGTTCTCTTTTCCGACGATCAAAGTAAGGAATTCGCCGATGCCGTTCCCGTATATCTTTCCCGCGGCAAAGCTTTTGCCGTCCGGGCCGTAGAGCATATCGTTCGCGGCGATCATCACGACCACGAGAGCCATAAATGCAACGAAGCCTTCGGCAAGCATAGCTCCGTAACCGACCGGATGCGCGTGCGATTCCTTTTCAAGCTGCTTTGAGGTAGTCCCGGAACATACGAGCCCGTGAAAGCCCGAACAGGCTCCGCAAGCGATGGTGACGAAAAGGAAAGGGAACAGCATTCCCGTCATTCCGCCGATATCGAAAGACTTGAACGCCGGCTGCTGGATCGTATATCCGCCGAAGAATATCCCTATCACGCCGACGGCGATCGCAGAGTACAGTACGAAGCCGCCAAGATATCCACGCGGCTGGAGCAATGCCCAGACGGGAACGAGAGACGCGGCGATGCAATAGAGAAGAATTATAATTCCCCACGTCTGGTGCGTCGCCACAAAAACATTTGAATAAAGCGTTCCGAGATATGCGACGCCAAAGACCGCGGGCACAAAAACTATCGTCGAAAGCCAAAGCGGCGGTTTCAGGTATCTTTCGACCAGCCCGAGCAATATCGAAAGCAGTAAATAAGAAACGGATGCGAACGCGACGGCTCCGCCGGGGTTAAATCTGGACTCGCCGGCAAGTGCCGCATCTCCGGAGACAAATGTGCCCGCCGTGATGTCTGTAAAAGCGACAATTACATAGACCAGAGCTATCCAGATAAAGGCCATCATTGCGCGGCCGGCTCCGCCGCCTAATTTATCCCTTGTTATCTCTGCAATACTCTGTGCTCCGTGGCGGACGGAAGATGTAAGGGCTGAAAAGTCATGCACGGCTCCTATCAGGACGACTCCAAAGGCTATCCAGAGCAAACAAGGGAGCCAGCCGAAGGACATGCACGCGATTATCGGCCCCGCAATTGGGCCGGCGGCTGCGATAGCTGAAAAATGCTGTCCGAATAAATAAAAAGGCTTTGCGGGAACGAAATCCGCTCCGTCGTTGACTTTAACTGCCGGTGTTTCGCGACTGTCATCGAGTTTGAATTGGCGGGAGATCCATCGCCCGTACGCAAAATAGCCAAAGACGAGCCAACCGAGAAAGACAACGGCGAGTAATGTCAGCATATATAGAAAGAAAAACCGCGGGAGCCAGGGTGAAAGAACTTTACGACAGTTCCGTCCGCCGGGCAAATTCAGACCGCCGTCGGCGATTCAGGGAAAGATGCGGTAAAATTTTACTTTATGGAAAAGTCGCTGCAGGAAGAATATTCTCCGAACGGGATCTGTTTTGGCTGCGGGCCGGCAAATGAGAAGGGTTTGCACATCCGCAGCTTTGTCGATGGGGAAGAAATAGTTGCCGAATGGACTGCCGAGCCTCATCATCAGGCATTTCCGGGTGTTTTGAACGGCGGGATCATCGGTGCACTTCTTGATTGCCACTCAAATTGGGCCGCCGCGTATCATTTAATGAAAAAAAGAGGCGATTCACAGGCTCCTTGCACCGTGACGGCTGATTTCCACGTTAAATTGCTTCGCCCGACGCCCGTGGACGGGCCGATCACGTTGCGTGCGAGAGTTATCGAAAGCACAGAAGATCGTGCGACCGTCGATGCCGAACTTATCGCGGGCGGAAAGGTATGCGACACGTGCCGCGGAACGTTCGTGGCCGTAAAAGAAGGACATCCCGCATATCATCGCTGGTAATTTGCCGGCGAAAAGGCTGTTTTCGCCGGCAAAAATGGCGGTTCCCACGACGGAAACGCCATTTTTTAGTCTTAATAACTAATTCCTGAAGAAAATAAAGGCAGTTATTTCGAGAATAAGAGCCGTTATTTAAGAAATACGAGTCTTTATTTCCGAAATAAG
>JAUCQE010000576.1 GCA_030372865.1 Pyrinomonadaceae bacterium | reverse complement strand
CGCTCAAACACCCGATATTAATAAAAAGCCGAAGGAAGCGGGGTTATTCCGCCCGGAGCCAACGTTAATTCGACAATTTTTCCTCGATGAAAGCGCTTCGATCGACGAAAAATCTCAAGGCCTTGGCACGGTCTGCGGCTCGCACCCTGGCTCATCAATTGTTGTCGCCGCCAACGCGACAACGTTCGGATATTCGACGCTGAAAGCAGCATTCGATGCGATAAACGCCGGGACGCGTACCGGCTCGATCGAAATATCCGTCTGCGGAAACACAGTCGAAACCGCCTCCGCCGTACTCTTCTCAAGCGGCACCGGTTCTGCGAACTATTCGGACGTAACGATCCGCCCGGTCGGCTCCTCGAGAACTATCGAGGGCTCGATTTCGGGCGGCAGCGTTATAAAGCTGGAAGGCGCCGATAATGTCACGATCGACGGTCGCATTGACAATAATGACTCTTCTCGCGGATTGATAGTTCGTAACACTTTCAATAACAACAATATTGCCGCGATTTGGCTTTCTGGCGTTTCTGCGGGAAATGGGGCGACAAATAACATTATTCGCAACCTCGAATTAGGCTGCGGAACGGATCCGTCGGCATCCACTTTCTCGAGTTTCGGGATTTTTATGGGAGGCGGGAGCATTGCGATCGGTGCGAGCGGGGTCGATAACGATAATAATTCGTTTATTGCGAACCGGATAATAAAGGTTCGATACGGGATCGTAACGAGGGGAACCGCGGGAAATCTCAGTGAAAATACAGTGATTTCAAGAAATATAATCGGCCCCGAATTATTCGGCTCCGAACAGATAGGTAAGGTGGGAATATACGCCCAGTTCGATGTAGATTCGCATATTCTCGATAATCTCGTTAAGAATGTCGGCTGCCTTGCTCCACAGAGTTGTACTGCAGCCGATCGTTTCGGGATCGCAATCGGCGGGGACGACGTTTGGAACTCGCAGACAGGAAATAATCAGGTTGCGCTACGCTATACCGTTTTGCGAAATCAGATCCAAAACGTTGTAGACGAAAAAGGCGGTTCGGCAGTGGGGCTTCGACTTGGAACCACAGCTTCCGGAGGTGTTCAAACAAACAATTTAGTCGCAAACAATTCAATTTCCGGTGTCCGTTCAAATGGGATTTCCGCGAAACACGCAGTCGGGATCGGCATTTCAGGAGGACACTCGGACCTTGTCGTTTTCAATTCGGTTGCTATGTCCGGTGATGTTGATCCCGTTTCGGCAGCGTCTGCGAATAGTTATGCGAACGCAATACGAATCAACGCGTCATCGGCAACGGTAAGTTCAAATTTGACGTTGAAGAACAACAGCGTCTATCTGGACCTCTCCTCTAACACGGCCAACGTGACATTCTATGCGATTACGCTCCCATCAGCTGCATATTCTTTTGGCTCAGGAGGGCTCGATCACAACAATTACTATCTGAACCCGACAAATCCGCAGCTTCGTACCGGCGGATTTACAAGTGCTACCGGGCAGGCTGCTACGGTTGAATTTGCGTCACTCACAAATTGGCGGTCTGCGTTCGCGATTCCGCAAGATGCCAATTCCATCCAGGCCGATCCGCTTCATCTGGACATCGCGGGGAACCTTCATATTGCCGCCGGGTCGCCGAATGTGAACGCGGGGACGGCGATAGCGGGGGTTGTGGGGGATATTGACGGGCAGACGCGGGGGAAGACGCCGGATATTGGGGCGGATGAGGTTGCGGCACCTACGGCGGCGGGCGTTTCGGTGGGTGGGCGTGTGACGGCGGCGGGCGGGCTCGGGATACTGAATGCCTCGGTGAGGATAGAGGGCGGCGGGCTCGCGGAACCACGCCTCGCAAGGACGAACGGCTTTGGCTACTACTCGCTCGAAGGCCTCGCCGCCGGCCAAACCTACGTCATCACCGTCAGCTCAAAA
>JAUCQE010000575.1 GCA_030372865.1 Pyrinomonadaceae bacterium | reverse complement strand
CTCAAACGGCCGCGCAGGCGTCTCAAACAGCCGCGCAGGCGACTCAAACGGCCGCGCAGGCGTCTCAAACGGCCGCGCAGGCGTTTCAAACGGCCGCGCAGGCGTCTGAAACGGCCGCGCGGGTCTTTCAAACTGCAGTTCAGAAAGGCGAATTGGCCGTTCTGCTCAATGAATACCGCGTTTGCCTTGCCAATTTCGTCGTTCAGCTAACCAAAATCGCTCGTTTAGGCCGCCGAACGGGCGATGATTTCAAGAAACCCGTCGCCGCTGGCGGCCGAATGACAATCGATAGAACAGATGCTTCATCAGCTCCGTGGCCACAATGTAACCAAGCGTCACGGCTCCAATTATCAGCATCAGTCCTACGGGCAATGGAACGAACCCGAAAACGGAAGCAAATGGAATGTATGGCAGCACTATCGTCACTAAGGCGACTACTGCGGTAGCGAGTGTGAGCCAGAATCCCGGTTTGCTTTGGTAGAAGGGCCGTCGCGTTCTCACGACAAGAGCAACGAATAATTCGGTCAGCAGCGATTCGATGAACCATGCGGTCTGAAACTCCGGCTCTGCCGCTTTCACGACGTAGATCAGGAGCCCGAACATCAGGAAATCAAAAAAAGAACTGACCAACCCGAACGCGATCATAAAGTTACGGATGAACTTTATGTCCCATCGGTGCGGCTGGTGGATGTATTCGCTGTCAACGTTGTCGCTCGCGATAGCTATCGCCGGAATGTCGGAGAGAAAATTGTTCAGCAGGATCTGTTTTGCCAGGAGCGGCAGAAACGGCAGAAATACTGACGCTCCGGCCATGCTCAACATATTGCCGAAGTTTGCGCTGGTCGTCGTAAAAACGTATTTCAGCGAATTGGCAAAAGTGGCCCGACCCTCTTCAATGCCCTTGCGAAGAACGTGAAGTCCCTTTTTCAAAAGTACGAGATCGGCAGCTTCGCGAGCCACATCGACCGCCCCGTCGACCGAGATCCCAACGTCAGCTTCATGTAGAGCCGGTGCATCGTTGATGCCGTCGCCCATATAGCCGACCACATGCCCCATTTTTTGGAGTGCCCTGATGATGCGCTCTTTCTGGCTTGGGTCGACCTCTGCAAACACCGTCGTGTTGTCCACCGCGTGCCACAGAGCCTCCTCGGTCAGGCCGCCGATCTCAGGGCCGGTCAACATACCGCGACCGGAAAGCCCGACGGAATCAGCAATATGCGCCGCAACGTAACGGTTATCGCCGGTGATCACCTTTAGGTCGACATGAAGCCTGGCGAGTTCGGTGATTGCACCGCGTGCATCCGGTTTCGGCGGGTCGAGGAAGAGGGCAAATCCCCGGAACGTCATTTCCCGTTCCTCGTGGCGGGTTACCGAAGTCCCCGCTTCGAGTTCCCTCGTCGCGATCCCCAGCACGCGAATTCCCGCCGCACCCCACTGCCGGTAACGTTCGGCCAGAGCCTCTCGCTTCTTTTCGTTCAGCTCGGTCTCGGATCCGTTCTCCGCGATCCGCGTGCACACGCCGACCACGTTATCGAATGCACCCTTCAAAACCAACTCGATCGTCTGCCCGTCCGCCTCACGGACAGCCACGCTCAACCGCTTTCTGATGAAGTCATACGGCACCTCGCCGACTTTGGCAACTTTCGAGATGTCCATCGGCCTCGAAGCGGTGATCGCCTCATCAAGCGGGTTCACAAGGCCCGACTGCAAAGCGGCGTTCAGAAATGCGAGCCGAAAGACTGCGTCGGAGCCGTTTCCCGCAGTGTCAACCGCTGCCTCCAGCCGAACAGTCCCCTCGGTGAGCGTGCCGGTCTTGTCGGTGCAAAGCACGTCCATGCTGCCCAGGTTCTCTATTGCGTTCAGTCGCCGCACGATCACCCCGCGTTTCGCCATTGTCCGCGCTCCCTTTGACAGGTTGATCGATATGATGGCGGGCAAAAGTTCCGGAGAGATTCCGACCGCAAGAGCGATCGCAAACAGAAGTGATGCTATCGCCGGTTTGTCCGAGAGGATGTTCACGGCGAAGACGACGAGAAAAAGGCCTAACATAAGGCTCGTTAACATCATGCCGAATCGCCTGATCCCGCGTTCAAATTCGGTTTCCGGCATTCGGCGGGCAAGCAGATCCGCTATCGCGCCATATTCTGTTTCCTGGCCGGTGTTGACGATCAGCACGGTGGCCGTCCCGCTTCGGGCGGAGGTGCCCATAAAAACACAGTTGGTTCGCGAGTCAAGGGCACCCTCGCTGCTTATGTCAGCGGTCTTTTCGACGGGAAAGGATTCGCCCGTAAGAACGGCCTGATTAACGTAACAGTCCTTCGCCTCGAGGATAACCCCGTCTGCGGGAATCAGGCTTCCGGCCGAGATCAGGACGATGTCGCCGGGCACGATCTTTTCCGTAGCGACCTGCACCTGCTTTCCGTCACGGACGGCCGTAACCTGGAGCGTCAGCCTCTCGCGCAGCTTCGCTACCGCATTGCCGGCAGAGTATTCCTGTGTGAAGGAGATCAGGGCACTACCGAAAACGATCGTCGCGATCACGACCGCATCGACCCATTCGCCAACAACGGCCGCCACCAATACCGCAAAAAGCAGGATCAGCACAAGCGGACTTGTAAACTGATGAAAGAATAATCGGAGGACCGTGATCCGCGGCTGTATATCGAGCAAGTTCGGGCCGAATTCCTTCAGTCTTCGCGCGGCCTCTTTGGAGGAGAGTCCGTCACGGCCGGATCGCATCGCTTCCAGTAGCTCGCTGCCCGTAAGTTCCCAGTACTTCTCCGGCCGTTTGAGATCAACCGACATACCTTTTGAAGTCGCCCCTCGCGCATCATACACCCGAGTGAACTACGGTATGTAACCGCCGTCACATCTTGTCCGAAATTGGAAATTCCAAATGCCGGGAAAATCTTTTGCACTACCGCCAAAACCCTCGCGGAGCCTCGTCAACATATGAAAACGCCCTTTGCCTCTTTCGGACCTCGCCGCCAATTTTCCTGCTTCTTTGTGTCTTTGCATCTCTGCGGGATATTTGTTCTTTTCTCGCTTACCGCATTTGCACGGGTCCCGTCGCCGCTTTTGACAGCGAATCGAAAAAAGGTGTCGCCAGGTTTCCCTGGCGGCACCTTTTGCTCTGGATCTCCCGTCCGTTGAATTACGGCTTTACCGCATCGACCTCGCGTTCCATGACCACCATATGTTCGCCGCGGCTGACCATTCCAACTATTTTGTAACCGGCATCCTGGGCCTCGGTCACCTCTTTTTGGAGGGTGGATGTCCGGCTCGTTGCCAGAAGCTTGTATTCGTACTGCTTTACCACGACAGGAGGACGTTCCATTATCATCACGATCTCCACGCCGCCAATTAGCTGGGATTTGGCGATCATAGTGCTTGGGATCAGCCGATAACCGGCATCCGCCATCTCGTTCAGCTCCTTATTCATGGTGCCGGTTCGGGTAGTTGCGAGGAGTTTGTACTTGAACTGTTGCTCGGGCGAACCTTCTTTGGAAAGAAAGACGGCCATCTCGGATCCACTGGTTGGCGAACCGACGAGAATGCGGTAGCCCTGGGCAGAAACTTCATCAATTTCTTTCTGCATGGTGCCGGTTCGAGTGGTTGCCAATAGCTTGTACTTTGGGTTGCTGTCGGCATCGGTCTGGGAAAAGGAGACAGAGGCGGAACAGACGAGAAGGAAGAGTAGAGTAACGAGATTTGTTCTTTTCATATTTATACTTTTGATTGCGCCGGAAAAAACTATCTCGCTGCTGCAAGGGCGTTCATTCTGGACCTGAGCGACGGCGGGATCGGCCAGGTTATTTTGCCTTCTTTTTTGTATATTCCAACGAACAGTTCCAACGTACTGACCGATTCGCCAAAGATGGGCTTTTTATCTTCGCCGACCAAGGGAAAGATCACCCAAAACACGTCGTATTCATAGTCGCGTTTGGTGACGCCGCGAAAAACCTTCGAATTGCGAAGATACGGAGCCTTTACGCCCGCGACCGCTCCGTCTCTTCCGGGCACGAATCCGCCCGGCTGCAGAAAAACGCGCCAATCGAGCGGCACAACGCCCGAACCTTCGGCAGGATCGATCTCGATCATCACGACGAGATCGCCGGCGGACTCGGCTTCGGCCACCAACTTCCTCGTTTCCTCGGCACTCAGCCGGTTCCCTATCTGCTCGGCACGCGCTGAGGCACGGATCACTTCCGGTGTGAAAAGAGTCGCACGGACCTGATAGGTGTAGGCCTTGTCCGTGCCCATTATCCGAAAATCAAAGCTGCTTCCGGACCTGCCTTCCTTGACCGTCGACTGGCCGACCTTCTCTGCCTGTTTGAGGGTCCAGGTAAGGTATTCCTCAGAGCCTCCGCTGACTGGCTGTCTCTTATACACA
>JAUCQE010000574.1 GCA_030372865.1 Pyrinomonadaceae bacterium | reverse complement strand
TGGAGCAATAACTACTTCGAAAACCTCTTCGGTTTCGAATGGGTAAAGACCAAGAGCCCCGCAGGTGCGACGCAGTGGATACCGAAGGACGGAGCGGCCAGCGATATGGTTCCCGATGCCCACATAAAGGGAAAGCGGGTTCCGCCGGTGATGCTGACGACCGACCTTTCACTGAGGTTCGACCCGGTCTACGAGAAGATATCGCGTCGATTCCTGGCAGATCCGAAAGAATTTGACGCAGCCTTTGCAAGGGCATGGTTCAAGCTGACGCATCGGGATATGGGGCCGCGTTCGCGTTACATCGGCCCGGACGTTCCCGACATGGTGCTGATCTGGCAGGACCCGATCCCGAAGTTCGAGTATCAGGCTATCGATGCCAACGACATCTCGCAGCTAAAATCAAAGATCCTCGGTTCGGGCATCAGCGATGCGGCCTTGATCAGGGCTGCATGGGCTGCCGCGTCTTCATTCCGTTCGACGGACATGCGCGGCGGCGCCAACGGCGGCAGGATCCGCCTGGCACCGCAGAAGGACTGGGAAGCGAACGACCCGAAGGAATTGGACGGCGTCCTGAAAATGCTTGAGCGGATCCGGACGGAATTCAACGGGACGCAGACGGGTCAAAAGCGGATATCGTTCGCAGATATGGTCGTGCTTAGCGGTGCCGCTGCGATAGAGCGGGCGGCAAAGAACGGCGGCGTTGCTGTTTCTGTTCCGTTCACGCCCGGTAGGGCAGATGCGACACAGGAGCAGACGAACGTGGAAAGCTTTGAGCTGCTGAGGCCTGCCGCAGACGGTTTCCGAAACTATTATGGGAAAGGCAACCGCGTTTCGCCGGCCGTGATGCTGGTCGATAAGGCAAGCCTGCTGTCGCTCACGGCACCCGAAATGACGGTGCTCGTCGGCGGAATGCGTTCGCTGAACGCGAACTCCGGCGGGTCTAACCTTGGCGTATTTACCGATCGCCCGGGAACCTTGAGCAACGACTTCTTCGTCAATCTGCTGGACATGTCCACAAAATGGTCCAAGTCAACATCCGAAGAGGGCGTCTACTGTCTCTTATACACATCTCCGAGCCCACGAGACAGCGCTGTGTATCTCGTGTGGCGTCTTGTGG
>JAUCQE010000573.1 GCA_030372865.1 Pyrinomonadaceae bacterium | reverse complement strand
CTGCATCCGGATTACATAATTCCGTCCGTATTCGACCGCCGCGTTGGCGAAGCAGTCGCCGCTGAGGTCGAAGAAGCAGCATATGCATCCGGCGTCGCCCGCCGCTCCCGCGCAACAAGCGAAACCTCCTTTTAGCCGAAAAGTATTGCAATCTCCCACTTTTCGGTTTACGATAACGCAATCCAAATCACGAGAACTAGTTACCCGCCCTCGTTTTGATGTGCGCACGTCCCGGCCCGGCGTCCCACCTTCGCCCGCTGCGGACCGCAACCATTCTTTTTTACCTTAGGAGGAGTAATGATCAGATCAGTACGGATATTTTCGCTCGTTGCCTTGCTTACCTTCGCTGCCGCAGCAAATGCCGCGACCTACACTGTTACAAAGGCCGACGACACGAACGACGGCGTATGCGACGCCGACTGCTCGCTGCGTGAGGCGCTAGCCGCCGCAAACGCAGACGTTGCCCATGACACCATCGTTTTCGACACTTCTGTGTTTCACACGCCGCAAACGATCGTACTAACCGGCGGCGAATTGCGTATCGCGGACAATACCGCGATCGCGATCTACGGCCCAGGCGCCTCAAAGCTCACGCTCGATGGAAATTCGACCACCCGCATACTCACGATCGGCGGCCTGGCGAACGCGACGATCAGCGGCATTACATTCACCCGCGGCAACGGCGTAAGTACAACCAGCACGGGCCGGGCCGGGGCTGTCTATAATTACGGTGGCACCACGCTGATCACTGACTGTGTGATCACAGGTAATACGGCTGCCAATGGCGGCGGCCTCAACAACGCTGCATCAGCATCTCCATCGCCAGTTAGCCCCGGGAACCTTACGATCATCAATTCCGTCGTTTCCAATAACACCGCAAGCGGTTCGGGCGGCGGTATGCAGAATTTTTCGACCAGCACGGTCACGATCATGAACTCGACCTTCACCGGTAACGTTAGCAACGGTTCGACCGGCGGCGGCGGCGGCGCCTTTAACGGCGGAGTGCGTATTACGAACTCTACCTTTAGCGGCAACAGCGCACCGGCGGGTTCCGGAGGCGGGATGCAGTCGAACGGTACGCTCGGCGCAGTACTGACGAACGTCACGTTCACAAATAATTCGTCACTTAACAACGGCGGCGGAATTCATCGCGGATCGACCAACGTGAACTTTTGGATCCGCAATTCTATTGTCGCCGGCAACAACGGCACTGCAGCCTCACCGGATGTGACGAACTCCGCAGCCGGATTGGTCTCGCTTGGCAACAACATTATTGGGAACGTCGGCACAAGCACCGGCTGGATCGCGTCCGACCAGCTCGGGGTCAACCCGATCCTTGGCCCGCTCGGCAGCCACGGCGGCACCGTAAGGACCCATCCGCTTCTTTCGGGCTCGCCGGCCATCGACGCCGGACAGGCATGTGTTTTCGACCTTTCCTGCCCGACGAATAACCCGCCGGTCGCCGTATCGACTGACAACAGGTATTATTCCCGCTCCGCTTCCGGTATCGATATCGGTGCCTACGAAGTAACCCCATCCTCGTTCGCGGTCCTTCCGAACGCTGGCCTGAATGCGCCGTACAGCCACACGATAGCGGCGGATGCGACAGGCTTTTTGTATTCGGTCGCTCCCGGCAGCCAGCTGCCCGCGGGGCTTGCCCTTTCGACGGACGGCAACGCTGTTGCGATCTCCGGCACACCGACCCAGGCGGGAACCTTCGCATTTACCCTTTTGGTTGTGAAGGTGCCAACGCTCGAGGCGGAGGGCATTCTGTACACCGTTACCGTGTCGAAGGATCCGAACGACGTTTACTTTGAGGGGCGCTTCACCTTCGATGGCGGAGCGCTGCCTGAGAAGTATTATGTGAATCTTGAGAATGTTGACGGCCGGTCAACTAACCTCATCATTCCGCCGCTCGGCTGGGCCCGGGTCGATCCGATCCCCTCGGATACGGCATGGAAGCTCACGCTTTGGAGCAAGCGTCTCGAACCCGTGTCCGCGACCATTGCGGGTTACGGCTCGATCGTTATCCCGAACATTGAGGTCGGGCCCGGCGTCCTCGCTCCCACGTTCCGTTTCGACTCTGCCGAAACCAAGAAGCGATAGCGATCAGGGGCCGCCGGCTTAAACCGGCGGCCCTTTTAGTGTTACACTGGCAAAAGTTTTCGCCCTGCACGATAACACTTCTGAAATGGGGTGAAAGAGATGATCGCAGTTCGATTTAAGGATCTCTCGGTCGAAGAGGTCGCCAATTTCCTTACTCACGGCTTCGGCCTCGTTTTGAGCGTTGCCGGTTTTGTATTTCTCTTCACGCTGGCGATTGTCAAAGGCGACGGCTGGCACATCGCCAGTAGTATCGTTTACGGTCTTTCGCTTATCATTCTCTACGCCGCCTCGACCTTTTATCACGGGGCGGTGGACCCCGTCCTCAAACACAAGCTACAGCTCGTCGACCATTGCTGCATTTATCTTCTCATCGCCGGCAGCTACACGCCTTTTCTTCTCGTTGTCATGCGTGACAGTTTCGGTTTTGCCCTGCTCGCTTTCGTATGGGCATTCGCGGTGTTCGGCATCGCGATGAAGGTCATCTTCCGCGGCCACTTCAACGCGGCGGGCGTCGTCTCTTACCTGGTGATGGGCTGGATCGGCCTGATCGCCGTTCAGCCGCTCTACATGGCATTGGGCTGGGGCCCGCTGCTGCTCATAATCGCCGGCGGGCTCAGCTATTCGATCGGCGTTATCTTCTTCGGCTGGCACAGTATCCGCCATCACCACGCCATCTGGCACGGCTTCGTTCTTGGCGGCAGCATCTTCCATTTTCTTGCCATCGCTCTCTTCGTTCTCGCGTGAACACGTGCCGTATTGCCCGAGACATTTCTGCGGTTCCGTTCGTGACAAACTTCCCTCTGAATGAACACTGACATCCAGGTCGGCACCTGTGGCTTTCGCACCAAGAAATCTGAATACTTCGGCGTGCTAGGCTGCGTCGAGATACAGCACACGTTCTATCAGCCGCCGATGATCAAGACGCTCGAGAATTGGCGGGCGGAAATGCCGCCGGATTTTGAATTCACTCTCAAAGCGTGGCAGTTGATCACGCACGAAAGCTCCAGCCCGACCTACCGCCGGCTCCGCAAGCCGCTGAACCAGACCGAGGCGGAAGATGCAGGGTTCTTCAAAGACACTTTCGTGGTAAAGGCCGCCCTCGATACGACGCTCGCGTGTGCAAGAGCTCTCCGTGCTCGGACCGTGCTTTTCCAGTGCCCTGAAAAATTCCGCGAGACTGCCGAGAACATCGACCGCCTCCGAAAGTTCTTCAAAAAGCACGCCCGCGAAGGGCTGAACTTCGCATGGGAACCCCGCGGCGACTGGAACCCCGCGATCGTAAAAAACCTCTGCGACGAACTCGACCTCTGGCACGCGGTCGATCCGTTCAAGACGCCAACGACGACGCCCGACCGTTGCTACTACCGCCTTCACGGCCTCACGCGTTGGTATTACACATTCGAGGACGGCGAACTCGAAGAACTCATTTCCCTACTTCCCACAAAAGGGCTCTCGTACGTCTTCTTCAATAACGTCACGATGCTCGAAGACGCCCTCCGTTTTAAACAGTTCATGAAACTAGCGGGCTGAAGTCGAAGGTAAAGAACTTCGCGCCCTTTCGCCTCGTATCATCTCCCATATGCACGACACCCCGATCGCACTCGACGCCTACGAAACACTTGCCGAGTCCTACGCCGCGGCTATCGACACCAAACCGCACAATGCCTATTATGAGCGGCCGGCGACGCTTTCACTGCTGCCCGACGTTTCCGCGATGAACGTCCTCGACGCGGGCTGCGGCCCGGGTGTCTATGCCGAGTGGCTGCTCGATAAAGGTGCGAGCGTTACGGCACTGGACGCCAGCCCGAAGATGGTTGAACTCGCCCGCAAGCGCACCGGCGGCCGTGCGGACGTCCGCGTCGCCGACCTTTCGACGGAGCTAGATCTTCCCGATGCTGAGTTCGATCTGGTCATCTCGCCGCTCGTCCTTAATTACATTGAAGACTGGAGGCCGCTGTTCGGTGAGTTCGCTCGCGTATTGCGGCCCGGCGGGGTCCTGGTATTTTCGATACAGCACCCGTTTTTCGATTACGTTTATTTCAAAACCGGGAATTATTTTGCTACCGAGCGAGTGGGCAGCGAATGGAAGGGATTTCCGGGAGTGCGGGTTTTTGTACCGTGCTTTCGGCGGCCGCTCGAGGATGTCTTGAACCCGTTGGTCGAGGCAGGCTTCCGGCTCGACCGCGTCTTGGAGCCGAAGGTCACCGAAGAATTAAAGGCCGCAGATCCGCGTCATTACGCGGAACTTTCCCGCGAGCCCGCCTTCATGTGCATTCGTGCCGCGAAAATGTGATCAGCCCGCGAACTTGTACCCAAGCCCGTGAACCGTCTGAATGTATTGCGGATGGCGAGGATTTGCTTCCAGCTTTTGCCTCAGCCAGGCGATATGAACGTCGACGGTCCGCGTCGTCGGCATCGCGTCATAGCCCCAAACCGCGTCGAGCAATTGGTCACGTGAATGGACCTGGCCGCGGTTCTCGATCAGGTATTGAAGCAGCTTGAACTCCATCGCCGAAAGCTCAACGCTTTCATTGTCACGCACCACTTCCGCTCGCTTGAAGTCGATGGCCACATCGCCAAATCTGAAACCTTCGGCACCGTTCCCGTTCGCCATCGCCGGTGACCGCCGAAGCAGAGCCTCGATCCGCGCCATCAGTTCGATGACCTCGAACGGCTTTGTCAGGTAATCGTCCGCACCGAGTTTCAACCCCAATACCTTGTCGATCGTTTCGCCCTTCGCAGTCAGCATCAGGACCGGCGTAGAGATTCCCTTCTGCCTCAGGTCGCGGCAAACGTCGAAGCCGTTCTTCTTTGGCATCATCACGTCAAGGATGATCAGGTCGTAGCTATTCGCGGCGGCGAGGTCAAAGCCCGACTGCCCGTCGCTTGCCGTTTCCACCTCGAAGCCTTCGCTCCGCAGGCGGTCGGTCAGCGTCAGGATCAGCCCTTCTTCATCTTCGACCAGCAGGATCTTCATTACAAGCACTACGCCTTAGCCGCCGGCAGTTCGATCGTAAAGCGGCTTCCCTTTCCAGTCTCGCTCGCAGCGGTGACCTTTCCGCCGTGTGCCTCGGCGATCTCCTTCACCAGCGAAAGCCCAAGCCCGTTGCCGTGTATCTGTGCATCGACGACATCCTTCGAACGGTAGAACGGTTCAAAGATCTTCTTCAGGTCCGCGTTCGAGATCCCGATACCGCGGTCTTCGACAGTCAGCCTGACCGCACCTCCGCCGTTCGCCGCCGAGATACGCACCCAGCGTTCGCCGTTCCCGTATTTCACAGCATTCGCTATCAGGTTCTGAAGTGCCTGGCTGATCGCGGTCCGGTCTGCATCGATTGTCGGCAGGCCCGCGGCGATGTCGGTCTCGACCTCGACCCCGCGTTCCTTGATCATCGGCCCGCATTCCTTCAACGCATCGGCGACGATCTCCGAAACCTCGGCCGGTACAAAATTGAACTTTCGCTTACCCGATCTCGCCCCGGCAAATTCGAGTATCTGCTCGACCATCGACGAAAGCTTGCGGCCCTCGCCCTTTATCAGTTCGCCGTAACGCGAGACCTGCGTCTCGTCCTTCGCAACTCCGTCCGCAAGGTTCTCGCCCGCCGAATAGATCACCGCCAGCGGCGTCCTGAACTCATGCGAAACGCTCGAAACAAAGTCGACCTGCCGCTGTGCAAATGCCCTCGCCCGATTCGCCGAGACAACTATCGCGAGAATACTGCCGACCAGCAGCAGATATATCCCCAACGCTATCCCTGTATTTCGGTACTTTTCTCCGCGAACGAATTCCTCGATCGAACCCGCGGCGTGCGAAACGGAAAGCTGCCACTGGCCGCCCTCGGTGCTCGAACGCGTCAATACCGCTGTTTTCGGTGTGCCGCCGTCGTTCTCTTGCACCTCGATCGTAAACCGTCCGGCCTTTCCCTTTTCGCCCGCCTCGGCACGCGAGAACGTGTGGGTTTCGATCCGCTGGTTCACAACAACTCCGCCCGGCGGCGGTGCTTCCCTCCGGGGCAGCGCAAGTTCGCGGCTTGCAAAGAACACCAGGTTCTCCGGCGTCATGTTGAAGAGCCCCGCGGTCGCATCCGGCTCGCCCGCAGCACTCGGCTGTCCGGCGGCATCCACTTTCGAACTGTCGTTGACAGAAACGCGGTAGTTACCCTCGGGAAAATATTTCGACGCAAGCTGCGGTATCAACTTCTCCGTAAGCACCTGCCGGTCGAGTTTCACGACGACATATCCCTCCGGCTCCGGTAGTTTCACCGTTGTTGGATTGTCCGGTTTCGCGGTTCTTATCAAGATCCTGCCGACCTGCTTTTCGCTCGGAAAGATCGGAATAATGAAAAGGTTCTGAGCGTCGATAAAGGTCGCCGGCCGCTCCGGGCCGATAGCCGAGCGAATCCGCGAGATCTCGTCCGGCTGATCCGCCGGCACGAATGTCTTTGCCGCTGCGTCGTATTTCAATGCGGTTCCTGCATCATCTTTCGGCACGAACAAGATCTCCGTGATCAGTTCCGGAAATGCCGTCTTGCTCTTCCAAAAATCGTATCGCTCGTTGAACTCCGTGTAATCCGCATTCCGGAACGTCTCGGCACCGGTCTGGAAATTAAAGTACGCCGCCTGCACCTCGCGGTTGAATTCGTCGGCAAATGCCTTTGTGTCAGACTCAACACGACGCTGCATCCGCTCCTGCTCTGCCGCACTCGCCTCAGACAGCCAGGTGTATTGCAGCACGAGAAACACCGTCAGCAATGCAACTATGCCCGCCACGGCAATATTTGTTATCCAGTTCCGCTTCATATGCGAGGCGACCCTTTATCGGCCACCTGAAATGCATTATGCAACTATCGATTCGCCCGAAACAACGCGTTTTCGGCACATTTTACATTCTTAACAATTTCTTTGCGTCATCTTAACCAATCGCATTTCGGGCTCTGCGATACTCCGAAGCGTAGGGTGAGAAGTTTGCCGGTCCGTTCGCGTCCTCCTGAAGTCCCGATCGGCTTGCACGCTCGCCCGACAAGATCTTAAATTCATTGCGGAGGCAAAAATGAAAAAATTTATTCTATCGGCCTTATCTGTATCGATATTCTGTGTTGGTCTCGGAGCCATTGCTGAAAATGCCGGTGCTCGTTTCAAATCTGACCAAAAAGCACTCGACATCATCGCGAAGGCACGCCAGGCGATCGGCGGCGACGCTGCTATCGCGGAGATCCGTTCGATGGTCATCAAAGGCCAGACGACGCACACCCTGAAGCTCAACGGCAGCGAACGCACCGAACAGGCCGAGACCGAGATCGTCATGGAAATGCCGAACCGGTTCTCGAAAATGATCAAGATCGCGCACGGTGCGGGTACCGACGGCGCGAACACCGTTCTCGAAGGCAAGGACGTCATTATCCTGAGAAAAGGTGACGGCGAACCAATCGAGCTCAAAGGAAAAGAAGGAACGTTCACAACGTCCGACGGCAAGACCATCACGATCACGAAAGCTGACGGCGCCGTTAAGGAGATCGAGACCGCTGACGGCAACAAGATCATCGTCCGCAACGCCGACGGCAGCGGCCCGGTGAACGTCGAAAGCCGTAAGGTCATCGTCACCAAGACCGGCGACGGCAATGCCGAGTTCAAGGTCGAAGGCGCCGAGACCGGCACGGTCGACGGCAAGACCTTTCAGTTCAAGCGGCTGGTTGACGGCCCGCACGGCCTTGCACGCCACAACGAACTTCTCCGAACGACGCTCGCGATGCTTTTGTCGGCCCCCGAGGGCACGGACGTGACCTACACCTTCGTCGGCGAATCGCAGGTTGACGGCACGGCCGTGAACATCGTCGCCGCATCGGCACAGGGCTCCAACTTCAAGCTCTACTTTGACCGTTCGAGCAACCTGCCCGTCGGTATGAGCTACGTCGGCCATCCGATGCCGGTCGTCGTCAAGTTCCAGAAGGGCGACGCACCTGCCGAAGGTGGTGAGAAGCACACTTTTACCCGAAAGTTAGAGGGCGTCGGTGAGGCAGTCGAACACTTCGTCCGCTTCTCCGATTTCCGCAGCACGAACGGCGTTTTGATGCCGTACAATTGGACGACGACCGTCGCGGGTGCCGTCCGCGAGATCTTTGAGATCGCATCGGTCGAAGTAAACCCCGCAGACATATCGGAACGCTTTGGGAAGGACAAGGTGATGATCCGCATGGTTAAACCGTCGGAACAGAAATAACTATCACTCGCTGTAAGCAATTCGGCCCGGCTCTTCACGATGCCGGGCCTTTTCTATCTCTCGCGTGCAAGGTCGGCGATCACCGCCCGTATCTCGCCGTAGCTGTAATCTTCGCCAAGCGCAGCCTTGACCGGCCCGAGAGCCTCGCCGCCGTTCTCGGCGAGTGCCTTGCGGATAACATCAGCCTTCTCGGCCGGCACGAGTTCCTCCAGATCGATGTCGCCTGTCTCGATATATCTTGCAAGATGGCCTTCGATAGTGGTCACCGTTAGCCCGCGTTCGGCGGCAATTTCAGCGATCGACGACCCCGCTCTGAACATCCGGTACGAAACGGCGAACGTGCTCGCCCCGTCCGTTCGCCGCGGAGTAGACTTCCGCTCGCGGCTTCGTCTTTTCGGCCGCGAAGCAATACCCCGCTCGCTGCAATAGTCCCTTAACTCGCCCAGTATCGCCGGGCCATACTTCGTCAGCTTCCAATCGCCGACGCCCGAGATCTGCCTCAGTTCCTCGGCCTCCTGCGGAAAATAAGTTGCCAATTCCGAAAGCGTTTGGTCCGAGAAAACAATATAAGGCGGCACGTCCTCCGCGGCGGCGAGCCGTGCACGAACCGCACGCAGGCGATCGAAAAGAGCCTCGTCGCGTTCGGAACCCGCGCCGCCGCTCGCTGCCCGCTCCTCGGCCACGCTCGTTCTATAAAGCCGAACCTCGGCCTCGCCCCGCAGCACCGCCTCGCTCTTTTCTGTGAGTGCAAGCGTCGGATACGTACCGTCGGCCTGGCGAAGAAATCCCTGCTCCATTAACTGCTTGAAATAATCGAACCAGTCCGCCTTCGAAATATCCGCACCGACGCCGTACGTCTTCAGGTTCAGGTGTTCGAGTTTCAGCTTGCTCGACTTCGACCCTCGCAACAGGTCGACAAGATATCCGGTCCCGAATCGCTGCCCGGTCCGCGCGACCGCACTCAATGCCTTCTGCGCGATCACGGTCCCGTCAAACGTCTCGAACTCGGTTCCGCAGTTGTCGCAGTTATCACACGGCCCTTCAAAAGTCTCGTCGAAGTAGTTCAGCAGGAACGCACGGCGGCACGACCGCA
>JAUCQE010000572.1 GCA_030372865.1 Pyrinomonadaceae bacterium | reverse complement strand
ACCTATCACGGCGGCACCGCGAACGGCCGCAAGCGTCTCAAGAAATTCGTCACCGAGATCTTGCAGGACTACGACGCCGCACGCAACAAACCCGAACGCGACGGGTCGTCGCGGCTCTCCGCGTATCTTCACTTCGGCTATCTGTCGCCGCTCGAGATCGCGCTCGCGGTACAGGACGCCGAAGCTCCGCAGGAATCAAAGGACGCGTACCTTGAAGAGCTGATCGTCCGCCGAGAGTTGTCTTATAACATGACCCGGCACAACCCGAAGTACGAATCGCTGGAGGCACTTCCGCCGTGGGTGCACAAGACGATGCGCGAGCATGCCGGTGACGAGCGGCAATTCTTTTATACGCCCGAACAGCTTGAGAATGCCGAAACTCACGACGAGCTTTGGAACGCCGCCCAGCGTGAAATGGTCGCGACCGGCGAGATGCACAACTACGTGCGGATGCTCTGGGGCAAGAACGTCATCGCGTGGTCGCGTTCGTATGAGGAAGCGTTTGAGACGCTCGTCCATCTCAACAACAAGTACTGCCTCGACGGCCGCAACCCCAACAGCTACGCCGGGATCCTGTGGTGCTTCGGCAAGCATGACCGCCCCTGGATGGAACGCCCCGTCTTCGGCACCATTCGCTACATGACCAGCGGCAGCACCGGCAAAAAGTTCGATTCAAAACGCTACATCGCCTGGAGCAAAACCCTGTAGCCTGATACACCCTGCTGCATTACTTCGCGTTTGACGTTGAGAGAGCGATTCTCTCAACGTCATTTAGCAGGAGTATTGCAATGATCAATCATGTTTCCATCGCAGTTAATGAACCGGAACGCGTAGCTAATTTTGTAGCAGAGCTCTGGGACGGTTTCGTCTATCCTTTTCCGCCCGCACCAAATTCATTTTTCGTCATCGCGAACGACGGCAAGGGTACGGCTCTTGAGATCACGCCGGCGGGCACGGTGTTCGTTCCCGGTGAAGGCTTACCGGATGAGAACGATCCGAACGCCGTGACCGAACAGCACGAAGCGCAGTTTGTACGCAGCGAATACGTGCCGCGTTACGTCGCGACGCACGTTAACATCAACACGCGGAAGAACATCGAAGAGATCCGCGCGATCGCGAACCGCGAGGGCTGGCGTGTGCTGGTCTGCAACCGCGGCGGCGGCCTGTTTCAGCTTGTCGAGGTTTGGATCGAGAACACGCTGATGTTCGAGGTGATGACGCCCGAGCAGACCGCACGTTACGTCGAGATCACGAATCCGAAATTCATGGAAGCCGCTTTCGCCGAAACGCTCCAGCAGACGCACCCGGCAAACGACCGCGTCCTGCCGCGTGACCTCAGCGTCATCGGATAGCGGACGTTCTTGAATTCGGACGACGCGAATAGATGAGAAATGATAAGTGAGAATTGAGAGATCAGGAGGGAAGTCGTAGAGAGTCAAAGGAGAAATGTAAGGCGTTTTCTCTCTGCGGTTCTCTGCGTCTTCTCTCCGCGGCTCTGTGCGTTACAGTTTCTAATTCGTACCGCAAAGAACCGCAAAGGAGCAGAGAACCGCAGAGGGAGTTAGTGGATAACGGACAATGGACAGTGGATAATTCGAGGCTCTTGCATTGTCCATTATCCACTATCAATTATCCATTGCTCGAATCCGCCTTAATCCCCCCTATCCGCTCGACCCGCGTTCAAAACTCTCCCGCTGCGATCCACTTCGACTGCCAATCGTAGACCTCCGTCGCGGCAAAGCGTTTCTTGTAATCGTAAAAAGAATTGCCCTCGTACGCGTACCCGAGATAGTAAAATTCCTTCCCACTTTCCCGTGCGAGTTCTATCTCTTTCAGCAGCGTAAAGATCCCAAGCCCCGACTGCGTCAGATCTGGGTCAAACATCCCGTATATCCCCGAGATCGCGCGTTCGCCGATGTCGAAATAGCTTTCCGCGATCAGCCGTCCGTCATCGAAAACGCTCACCTGCATCGTCGTACACGGCGAGGCATCCGCGGTCGACGGGACAAAGTCGTTTATCGACTCGGGAACGCCCTCGCTGAACCGCGACTTGTGGCGAAGGAAAAGCGATCTCGCCTCATCGGTGATAAAAAGCGGCGAGACATCAACGCGGAAACGTGCATTCCGCTTCAGGTTTCGCCGCTGGCTTTTGGAAAAGGAAAGGTCCGCAAGGCGGATCCGAAGCGGCGTTACCCGCCGGACCTCGCCCTCATAAAAGCCTATGTTGTAACGGAAAAAATGGGTGCCGAAATGCCGCCATGCCCGCTCCCAGAGCTGTCTCTTATACACATCTGACGCTGCCGACGAGTTCCGAA
>JAUCQE010000571.1 GCA_030372865.1 Pyrinomonadaceae bacterium | reverse complement strand
ATCTCGGGTGAGCGTAAAACTCGAAGGCACGATCTCACGTGACGTCTCCGAGCCAGAGGCTTCTTCGGGAATAGCTGATAGCTGATAGCTGATAGCTGATAGCTGTTTCAGATTCTCTTCTAGAAGGGGATGTCGGGCTTCGATAAGTTCGAGCGTCCAATCGTCGGCGATCTCGGGCACGGCTGCCCGGAAACTGCGGGCGAATTCGACCTTTGCCTTGATGAAGTCGAGCTCCGTAACCGCCTCGACAGCAGTCTCGATCGCTGGCAGGTTTGAACGAAGCTCCTCGGTCAGGTCGAACAGGATGCGGGCGATCTCACGCTCCTCTTTGCCCTTCAGGTTCTGGAGTTCGTTGTTTGCCTCGATGGCATCGAGCGGCTCGACAAAGACGGTCGCACCGCTTGAGGAGAATCCGTGAGCAACGCCGCCGACCTTGTTGCGGAAGTCGGCCTTTACCGGGATGACGAAGCGGTCGTTGCGAACGGTCACGATCTGGTCCTGTATGGCGTCGCCTGCGGTTCGCATGGCTGATTCGAGAGATCTCGTCAGCCGGGCACGCTGGCTGTTGATCTCTCGACGAATACGGGCAAGCTCAGGCGAAGCGGAATCATCGACCTCACCTCCGGGCAGGAGCTTTTTCGTTATCTTGTCCAGCACAGCAAGCAGAGTAGGCGGAATAGGTTCGACCACAGACCATAGTGTAGGCACGAACTCCTTTTCGGGCTGGATAGATGAGCGTGCAAAGAGTGCCTGATTGCAGACACGTGCGACCTCAAGCAGGAGATTCGGTTCAAGCGTCGCATTGCGGATCTTCAGGATGGCAACTGCATCGGTCGGGTCTTCTAATCCACTAAAAGACCATGTGACCTGCTTTTCCTCGTTCAGGCTGATGGTTTCGGAGATAGCCGCAAGGTCGCGATCGAGCTCAAGCCGGTCGGTCTTTGGACGCAGTTCAGCGAAACGCTCGACGCCCATCGGGGTCTGAGCATTACGGCTGACAAGCTCAAGCAGCCGGGAATATTCAAGTGTGTCGAGAGAAAAGCTCATTCTTAAATGACCGGGATCAGTTCGTTACCTGTACGCCCTTCCAAAAGGCAACATAGCCTTCAATGTTCTTGGCATCCGGTTTTGTATCCGGGTAATACCAGGCAGCATCCTTATTGACCGAACCATCGACGACGATATCGTAATAGCTCGCAGTGCCTTTCCATCCACAGACCGTATGCGTTTCGCTGGGCTCAAAAAACTGTTTGATTAAAGAATCGGCAGGGAAATAATGATTCCCTTCGACCACCACCGTATCGCTGCTTTCAGCCAAGACCGTATCGTTCCAAATTGCTTTCATAATTGTCCCCTTATTCGTTCATGTCAGAAATCTTGCCCGCACATCAGGTGTCGGCATCATGCATGCGTCGCGTCTGCCGAACAGGCGGTAGCGGTGCTTCGCAATGAAGCGATATACCAGGTCGCGGAGCTGCCGCGGCACAGCTATCAGCCAATATCCGAGCGACCATATCCCGTCGAGATGCCGAGCTATCCTGAGTGCGGCTGCCGAGTGCGTATATGCCTTGCCGTCCTCGACCAGTATGACAGAATCCGTTTCCGCGGTGTCTATTCCGTGTTTCGCTATCAATTCCTCTCCCGCTGCGGACTGCAACGGAGCAAACTTGAAATAGCCCTTGCTGTCGTGCTCGATGACGAAGTTGATCGAGCTGTTGCAGAAATTACAGACACCGTCGAAAAGAATGATCGCACTCATTGAAAAAATTCTACCGCAATTTTCGGATAGATTTTAGTTTCTGCCCTCGATAAACTCGCTCTCATGGAAACGGAGGTTTTCTGGAAAGCTGTAACGACGAACGATGCCCGCTTTGACGGGACGTTCTACCTTGGCGTGAAAACGACCGGTATTTATTGCCGTCCGTCATGTAGGGCGAGGCTGCCGAAACGCGAGAACATCGACTTTTTCCCGACGTGGGAGGCCGCCGAAAAGAGCGGTCTGCGGGCGTGCCTGCGATGCAAGCCAAAGGAAAAAGGCGAAACCGATCCGCAGGTGGCAAAGGTGCTGAGGGTCTGCGAACTGATCGAATCGGATGAGATGTATTCGCTTGAAGGCCTTGCCGACGCAGTCGGGCAAAGCCCATATCACCTGCAGCGAAGCTTCAAGGAGATCATCGGCGTTTCACCAAAAAAATATGCGGAGGCGAAAAGGATGGACAAGTTCAAAGAAGGCCTGAGGGCAGGCAGCGATGTAACCGCGGCGATATACGATTCAGGATTTGGTTCGTCGAGCAGGCTTTATGAGAAAGCCGCCGAAAACCTCGGGATGACGCCGGCCGCGTACAAAAAAGGCGGCGAGGGAATCGAGATCAACTACACCATCACGGATTGCGAACTCGGCCGGATACTGGTCGCTCGCACTATTAAAGGCCTATGCAATGTCGCATTCGCAGACGACGACGCGGCCCTAGAGGAGAACCTGAAACGGGAGTTTCCAAAAGCGGAGATCGTGAAAGATGCCAGCGTTTTGAAGCATTTTGTCGACGAGATCGTGAAGCACATAGCCGGCAAGAAAAAACGGCTTGACCTGCCGCTGGATATCCAGGCGACCGCTTTCCAGATGCGGGTTTGGGAGCTGCTCCGGAAGATCCCTTACGGCGAGACCGTCTCCTACAGCCAGATCGCCGAGATGCTTGGCGATAAGAAAAAGGTGCGGGCGGTCGCACGTGCCTGTGCCAGCAACCGCGTAGCAGTCGTGATCCCGTGCCACCGTGTTGTTGGCAGCGACGGAAAACTGACCGGCTATCGCTGGGGCGTTGAACGAAAAGAGCGGCTTCTGGCCGCGGAGCGTAGAAGCAAAGAAGCAAAGAAGCAGGAGCCGAGTAATGTATAAAGTTGTTGCCTTAAGCGACGAGATCGTTAGCAAAGTGCGAGGGCAGATGGTCTCGCCGCAATACCCAAGTCTTGCCGCCGCGAGAAGCCTAGCAAACGGCTACGGCCCGTGCCGGAGTTGTCTGAAAGTATTTGATCAGGGCAACGAGGATCGCATCTTCTTTACCTACAATTCGTTTGAGGGAGTGTCCGACCTGCCCGATCCGGGCCCGGTGTTCGTTCATGCCGATGAATGCTCGCGTTTTGACGGGCGATTCCCGGAAAATCTATTAGAACTTCCACTATTGCTTGAGGCCTTTGGGCCCGACAGCGTGATGATCAGCAGGTACGAACTCGACCGAGAACGTTACGAAGAGCAGATCGCCGAACTTTTCGCCGTAGATGGGGTCAGGATGATCAACCTCCGCAACGCAGAAGCCGGGTGCTTCGTCGCCCGGATCGAACGACAATAGCCCCGCCGTACAACCTAAAGTTTCAGCATGTGAATGCCCTCTTTGCATTCTGAAACTTTTCCTTTATTCTCTGCGTAAACGCTGATCAAAAGCAGTTCTGATTTTCACTCCTTCTTCTGAGATATGAAATTTAAGCTCTTGTTGCTCGCAGTTGCGGCGATCGGGTTGTGCGGAAGTATCGCCCTCGGGCAGTCGTATGCGATCACTAATGCTCGCATCGTTACGGTTTCGGGAAGCACGATCGATCGAGGAACGGTCGTGATCCGCGATGGCTTGATCTATGCCGTCGGGCCGAATTTACAGCCGCCTGCGGACGTCCGGGTGTTCGACGGGAACGGGCTGACCGTTTATCCCGGCTTTTTCGACTCGCTGACGACGCTCGGGCTTCAGGCTGCGACTCCGCGTCAGGGCGGGCCGGGCGGCGGCGGTCCATCTGCTGCATCTCAGCAGCAGTCCGCACCGGCGAATTCGAACTATCCGGCCGGCCTTCGCCCGGAAGACATGACCGAGGATGAGATCCGTACCGGTGAGGCACAATTCGAATCGGCTCGTAATGCCGGATTCACCACCGCACTTACCGTCGGCAGGACTGGTATCATGAACGGCCGTTCGGCGGTTATCAATCTTGCCGGCGACAACGTTTCGGCAATGCTGCTTCGCTCGCCGGCCGCCCTGCACGTTTCCTTCGCGACGATCCCGGGCCAGTATCCGGCCTCGCTGCTTGGAATGTTCTCGGCGACCCGGCAGATGTTTCTCGATGCCCAGCGTTTGAAAGAACTTAAGCGTATGTACGCGGCCGACCCGAAGGGAATGCGCCGGCCCGAAGCCGATCGCTCGCTTGAAGCATTGATACCGGTGCTCGACCGCGAGATGCCGATCGTCATCAACGCGAACAGCGAGACCGAGATCATTCGAGCTATCAATATCGCTAAGGAGTTCAATCTTCGCCTGATAGTTGCCGGCGGACAGGAAGCAGGAAAGGTCGCCGACCGCCTGAAAGCGATCGACGCGGCGGTGCTGCTCTCGCTGAATTTCCCGAAACGGACAACCGCGGCCTCGGCCGACGCCGATCCGGAGCCGCTCGATGTCCTGCGGTTCCGTGCCGAAGTCCCGAAAACGGCGGCGAAGCTCGCTCAGGCGGGCGTTCGGTTTGCCTTTCAATCGGGCGGAATGACCAGCCTCAACGATTTCACGTCGAACGCCGCAAAGTCGGTCGAGAACGGCCTCAGCCAGGCGGCGGCCGTGAGGGCGATGACGCTCGCACCTGCCGAGATATTCGGCATCGCAGACCGCACCGGCTCGATCGAGGCCGGCAAGATAGCCAACCTTACTGTGGTTCGCGGCGATGTGCTCGGTAAGGAAAAGGCGATCACGCATGTCTTCGTCGACGGTAAGCTCTTCGAGATCAAAGCACCGCCGCCGAGTGCCCGGCCTGCGGCTAACGGCGGCAATGTTAACGTCGCGAATGTGGCCGGTAACTACAGCATCAACGTCGAGATACCGGGCAATCCGGTAACGGGCACGCTCGCATTTATCCAACAGGGTGCGATCCTCAGCGGCACAATGCAGACCACGCTCGGAACCGCCCAGATCAAGGACGGAAAGGTGACGGCAGACGGCTTTGAGTTTTCGGCCTCGGTGAACGTCGGCGAGGCCACGGTTGACATCATCGTTCGCGGCAAGGTGGCCGGAAACCAGATAAGCGGCACGATCGATTCGAACCAGGGCACTATCCCGTTCTCGGGCACAAGGAATCCGTAGGATATTTAACGCGATGAAAAGACGAACCATAAGTTTATTGGCAGTGTGCGTTTTACTTGCCGCCGCGTTTTCAGCGGCCGGCCAGCAAGGCGACGTTCTGATAAAGAACGCGACCGTGATGACCGCGACACGCGGAACGCTTGAGAACACCGACATCCTGATCCGCGGCGGCAAGATCGCCCGTATCGGCAGGAACATCGACGCCGGCGGTGCCCGTGTTATCGATGCGACCGGCAAGTTCGTGACGCCCGGCATCATCGATGCCCACTCGCATGCGATGATCAGTGCGATCAACGAGGGTACGCTTTCCGTGACCTCGATGACGCGTATCGAGGACGTGCTCGACCCGACGGACATCTCGATCTATCGGGCACTTGCGGGAGGCGTTACCGGGGCATTGTTGCTTCACGGTTCGGCGAACGCGATCGGCGGGCAGAGTTCATCGGTAAAGTTCAAATACGGCCGTCCGGTCGAGGAGTTCCTGATCCCCGACGCACCGCCGGGGATCAAATTCGCGATGGGCGAGAACCCGAAGCGTTCAAGCCAGACATCGTTTGGGCAGGGCCAGACGCCGCGTTACCCGCGTACGCGAATGGGCGTTATCGAGACCATGCGCGACGCCTTCGTTCGTGCCCGGGACTATAAGCAGACATGGGATGATTACCGTGCCAAGAAGACCCGCGTTATGCCCCGCCGAGATCTAGAGCTTGAGCCGCTGGTCGAGATCCTGGAAGGAAAGCGGAAAGTTCATGCCCACGGCTATCGTTCGGATGAGCAGCTTAACCTGCTGGCCCTTGCCGAAGAGTTCGGTTTCACGATCGGCACCCTACAGCACGGTCTTGAGGCATACAAGTTCGCCCGTGAGATCGCAAAGCACGGAGCAGGCGTTTCGATCTTTGTCGACAGCTGGAGCTACAAGCTGGAGGCCTACGACGCGATCCCTTACAACGCTTACATCCTTTGGAAGAACGGCGTTAACGTCTCGATCAACTCGGATTCGGACGAACGCATCCGCCGCCTGAACCTGGACGCCGCAAAGACCATGAAATACGGCGGCGTGCCCGAACAGGACGCCTTGCGGATGATCACGCTCAACCCCGCGATGCAGCTTGGCATCGACAAGCGGACCGGTTCGATCGACGTCAACAAGGATGCCGACATAGTCATCTGGACCGGACATCCCTTCAGCCCGTATTCACGCGTCGAAACGACCATGATCGAGGGTGTCGTCTATTTCGACCGCAACGATGACCGGGCGAAACGCGAACTGCTCGCGAAAGAGCGTGAGCAGCTTGAGAAAATGGACGTCAATGCTGCCCCGGCGAGCGGCGGTGCTGCCCCGCGTGTGCCGCGTGAGCGTTTGAGCGGCGAGCACGACCATCTGGCCGACGTCGTTGGAGGTAACCGCTAATGGCCGGCATCAGCATTTCAAAGATCGATCGAGCAATGAGAATACGCACAGCATTTTTATTCGTCGCCCTCGCGGCACTTTCGCTTGCCGTCGGTGCACAGAGCGACGGCTCGCAGCAGAACCAGACCGGCCGTGCAGGCACGTTTGCGATCGTCAATGCCCGCATCGTCCCGGTCACGGGGCCGGTCGTCGAGAACGGAACGGTCGTCATCCGTGACGGCAAGATCGCCGCAGTCGGTGCCGGTGTTTCGGTGCCCGGCGGTGCCGAACGCATCGACGCAAAGGGCCTGAGCGTGTATCCCGGAATGATCGACGGAGCGACGAACATGGGGCTTGCGGAGATCCCGCTCGGAGCGAACGCGACTATGGACCTGGTCGAACCCGGTTCAATGAACGCGAACGCCAAGGCGATCAAGGGCATCAACCCGCACTCATCGCATATCAACGTCACCCGCGTTAACGGCATCACGACCGTGCATTCCGCACCGGGCGGAGGCCTGATCGCGGGCCAGACGGCGGTGATCAACC
>JAUCQE010000570.1 GCA_030372865.1 Pyrinomonadaceae bacterium | reverse complement strand
CGTTTGGCCGTCCCACCACCATTCAAAGACCGCGAAATAACCCGCAAACAGCAGAAACACTGCCACTATCAGGATCGCGACCACCCATTTAGGCGCGTCCGCGAGCAGGCTACTCGCGGTCTCGTCGCCACCGCTGAAAACGGAAACGCCCATGAGGGCGAGGATCGCCCAGACGACAACAAGAATAGACGTGAACTGAATCAGGTGGTCGACCGCGGCGGCTATGAAGCGGTTGCCGATCGAGGCGAGCGAGAACGCTAGCGGAACGCGCTCGGGCGTTTCGATTATCAGCGTTTCTTCGGTCTCGATTATCGGGCTGGACATCGCTTGCTTTCGGCCTCGGCATATTATCACGGCAATCGCCGCGGTTTGTAAAACGCCTTTTTTGCTTGTCATTTCAAATAGCCGGATTCTATACTTGGGTTTGGCATTTTTGCCTGTTTGAGGACATTAACGTGCAAGCAAAAGTTCATCGCGGCCGGCTTACCGCCGAAGGCTTTCGATTCGCGATCGTCATGAGCCGCTGGAACGATTTTTTGACATCCAAGCTCGTCGACGGCGCCATGGACGCGCTCGAGAGCCACGGTGCCGGCGAAGGCTCGGTCGAGATCTTTAAAGTACCGGGCTCGTTCGAACTGCCACTGACCGCGCTCAAATTAGCGGGCTCGGGCAACTTCGACGCGGTCATAGCCATCGGTGTTGTTATACGCGGTGAGACGCCGCATTTTGACTACGTCGCCGGCGAGGCCGCAAAAGGCATCGCACAGGCAGGTATGCAGACGGGCGTTCCGGTTACGTTCGGCGTCATAACGGCCGACACGCTTGAGCAGGCGATAAACCGCTGCGGCGTAAAGGCTGGGAACAAGGGGTACGAAGCTGCCGTTTCGGCTATCGAGATCGTCAATCTCCACCGCGAGATCGACGAAAAAAGCGCTAAGGGCGGCGAAAGAGTTTTACAGCATGTCGTTTGATAAATCAGCAAAGAGTTCCGGCACCCGTCGTAAGGCCCGCGAATGTGCGATGCAAATGCTATTCGCAGCCGATGTCGTAAAGGGTACGGACGATTTCTCCACGGAATCGTACTGGAGAGAACTCGGCGACGCCGAACTCGACGAACGGCTGATCGAATTCGCAAATAAGCTCGTCGACGGCACCCTCGCAAACCTGCAGGTCATCGACGACCGCATCCGCACCCGCGCCGAACACTGGCGCATCGAACGGATGGCTATCGTCGACCGCAACGTTTTACGCCTCTCGGTTTACGAATTTTTGTTCGAGGACACGCCTCCAACAGTAGTTATCAATGAGGCGCTAGAGATTGCGCGCCGGTTCTCAACGTTCGAGGCGACCCAATTTATAAATGGGATACTGGATGCGATCAAATTGGACCTCCAGAAAACCGACGATCCAACAGCCACCGACGGCAACTCTACAATGCAGGCATCATCAAATTAGCGTGATGCTGCTCGCCAACTATGCCCGGTTCTGGGCGTTCAACAGTTTGATCCGTATCGCGTTTCTCTTGGTCCTTGTGGCTGCAGGTGATCTTTTCGGCCAGGAACTGCCGCATAAGATCCGCGGCTATCGGGTCCACAAAGAAGCAATCGTCCTGACGCCGGCCAATTCGGACGAGAAACAAAAATCACCTGCGGTCTCAGCGGGTGAACCAAGCGTTAAGGACGTCGAACTTTCCGGCGTTTCTTTTGAGATCCCGCTTGAATTTACGGCTCCCGAACAAAGCGGAAAGGTCGATTTCATAACCATCCACGACCTTCGCGTCAACGGCATTCCTGTAGACGTCGAAGAGTACCGCTTACCATTCACGTTCAAAAAGAATGAGGCTGTGGTGTTACCGGCACCGTTGACGGTTTTTGTTCCGACGCCCCGTGTCCTGCAGGCCGCGTGGTCAGAGCTTCGAGCTTCCAAAGCGGAATGGAAAATAACGGGACGAGTGCTTGTCTTCGGCAAATTTCGACGTTTCGGCTTCTACCATAAACGCGTTGTTCCGGTCGATCTCGCAATCCTGATTCCAAATCCTCTTCGATAGCCGCTGCTCAGCACCGTTACTTATCTTTTCCAACGGGATGGGTTAAAATACTCGTTTACTCTTATTGGTTTTTACCAGGGGTTTATTTACATCGTGAGCGAGAAAAACACCACTTTATCGGAATTCATCTCTGAAAGTTTTGGGGCTAATGCCAGCTATGTCGAGGGACTGCTTGCCCGGTATCAGGCCGATCCGAATTCGGTCGACGAATCCTGGCGGGCCTATTTTGGCGATCTTATCGCCGGAAACGGGACTGCGGCGGAAGCAGAGCCGGCTCCGAAAGCGGCCCCGGCAACGACCGCGGCTACTACACCTGATGTGAAGCCCGAGGCGAAACCTGCAACTATTCCGGCGGGGGCACAGGTAAAGGCGATCGTTGGGCCGTCGAAAAAGATCGTCGAGAACATGGAGCAGAGCCTGACGGTCCCGACTGCGACCAGCCTCCGTACGATCCCGGTAAAGGTTCTTGAAGAGAACCGAAAGATCATCAATGAGCATCTTGCAATGACCGGCCGCGGCAAGGTCTCGTTCACGCACCTTATTGCGTGGGCCATCATCCGCTCCGCAAAGGACTATCCGGCACTCAATCACGGTTTCGGCCTTGTTGACGGAACGCCCTCACGCATTGAGAACCCGAGCATAAACCTCGGCATCGCGATCGATATCGAGAAAAAAGACGGAACGCGAAACCTACTAGTGCCGAACATTAAAGGCTGTGAGGGCATGAACTTCGCACAGTTCTTTGGCGCCTACAACGACACCGTAAAACGTGCGCGGGATGGGAAGCTTGAGATCGCCGACTTCCAAGGCACTACCATCTCGCTAACAAATCCGGGCACCATCGGCACGGTTGCGTCAAACCCGCGTCTGATGTCCGGCCAAAGCGCAATCATCGCGACCGGTGCGATAGAATTCCCCGCGGAGTATCAGGCAATGACCTCAGCGGCCCTTTCGCAGCTCGGTATTAGTAAGATAATCACGCTTACAAACACCTACGATCATCGCGTTATCCAAGGGGCCGAGAGCGGGCTTTTTCTTGCACGCATTCACGAATACCTGATCGGCAAGCACGGGTTCTACGACGAGATTTTCAAAGACGTAGAGATCAACTATCCGCCGATGCGCTGGAACGAGGACTACAATCCTGCACTATTCGGGCCAGATGGCGCGGCAGCCCACGTCGAGAAACAGGCAAATGTCCTGCTATTGATCAACACGTACCGAAATCGCGGACATCTTCTGGCGGATATCGACCCGCTGAACATGACGCCTCATCATTCTGAAGAACTCGAACTCGAGAACTTCGGTTTGACGATCTGGGATCTTGATCGCGAGTTCTACACCGGCGGTCTGCACGGCGAAAAGACCGCGACGCTTCGCCGGATTCTCGGCATCCTCCGCAAGGCGTATTGCGGGAAGGTCGGTATCGAATACCGCCACATACAGTCGCGTACACAGACCAACTGGATCCGTGAGCAGATTCGTAAACATTTTGTCGATACGGAGCCGTTACCGGTCGAGACGAAAAAGGCATTGCTTCAGAAACTGATCGAGGCGGAACAGTTCGAACAGTTCCTGCACAAAAAATATTTGGGCCAGAAACGGTTCTCGCTAGAAGGCTGCGAGACCGTTATTCCGATGCTTGACCAGTTGGTTGAGGGTGCATCCGAGCGGGGCGTTGAGGATATTTACATGGGCATGGCACACCGCGGCCGGCTCAATGTTCTCTCGAACATCGTTGGAAATTCTGAAACGGGCGACCTGGCTGAACGCATTTTCACCGTTTTCGAGGGAACGTCTCACCCTAGCTTCCCGGCAGACGAAGGTGACGTAAAATACCATCAAGGCGCGGTTGGGAAAAAGACCACCAAGGCGGGCAAGGAGATCCGCATCGAACTATCCTGTAACCCGAGCCATCTGGAGTTCGTCAATCCAGTTGTTGAGGGCATGGCGCGCGGACGTCAGGACGACATCCGTAACGGCGACCAACGGCCTCGCGAAGAGGCGTACGACCTTGTTTTGCCGGTACTTCTTCACGGCGACGCGGCGTTTGCCGGACAGGGCGTGGTGATGGAAACGCTTCAGCTTGCAAGCCTACCGGGCTATCGAACGGGCGGTACGATCCATATCGTTATCAACAATCAGATAGGCTTCACCACTGGGCCGGAATCGGGCCGAAGCTCGATCTATTCGACCGACGCGGCACACATTACCCAGACGCCGATCTTTCACATCAACGGAGACGATCCGGAGGCCGCGTTCCATGTTATCCAGATCGCCCTCGATTACCGGCATCAGTTCAACCGTGACGTCGTTCTCGACCTGGTCGGTTTCCGCCGCTTGGGCCACAACGAAGGCGACGAACCAAGCTACACGCAGCCGTTGATGTATGCCCGCGTAAAGGCACACCCTGGAACACGTCACTTATATGCACAGCAACTGATCCGTGAAGGTGTGATTAGCGACGAAGAACTCGCGGCGATGACGAACTCTGTCGTGCAGAAATACGAGGGTATTCTCGACCGCGCGAAACAGATCGCTTCGGAAAAGATCAAGAGAAAGGAACTTCCGCCGGCAACGGCTGACGAGGACGGCTCAACCATCGTTCCGACCGGCACGAGCCGCGAGATCCTTTCGCACGTCACGGAAAAGATATCTATTGTCCCTGAAGACTTCGAGATCAACCCCAAAATGGTAGGTCAGCTTGCGCGCCGAGCAAAAATGGGCTCGGGCGAGGTTTCCATGGACTGGGGATTTGCCGAGGCGATGGCGATTGGTTCCCTTGTTGTGGAGGGATCTCCGGTACGCCTATCGGGACAGGATTCGGGCCGCGGCACGTTCTCGCAGCGGCACGCCTCGATGTATGACACCGCAACCGGCCGCCGCTGGTCGCCGCTGACGGAACTCAAGAACGACAGCGACCCGCGTGCGCGGTTCTACGTATTCGACAGTTCTCTGTCTGAAGCCGGTGTACTGGGTTTCGAGTACGGATATTCCGTCGTTTGTCCGCGTGACCTCGTAATGTGGGAGGCCCAGTTCGGCGACTTTGCGAACGGAGCACAGGTCATAATTGACCAATACATATCGGCATCAGAAGACAAATGGCAGCAGAAGAGCCGACTCGTAATGCTGCTTCCGCACGGATATGAAGGCCAGGGGCCCGAGCATTCGTCAGCCCGACTTGAGCGCTTCCTTCAGCTTTGTGCTGAGAACAATCTGCAGGTCTGTTACCCGACGACGCCGGCACAGTACTTTCATCTGCTCCGCCGTCAGGTACGCCAGGATATCTCCCGTCCGCTGGTCGTTATGACGCCAAAGAGCCTCTTGCGGCTTCCGGCGGCGTCCTCGACTATCGATGAACTGGCTGACGGCGGTTTCCGGCCGGTGATCGATGACCACCGCATCACCGACCGAAACAAAGTTAAACGTATCGTGCTTTGTTCAGGCAAGGTATTTTATGACCTCGATGCCGCTCGCACCGAGTCGAACGATGACCGCGTTGCTATCGTCCGCCTTGAACAGCTTTATCCGTTCCCGGCAGCGGCGTTGACCGAGGTCTTCGCTTCATATCCAAATGCAGCCCAACTCTTCTGGACACAAGAAGAGCCCCAGAATATGGGCGGATGGCAATTTGTGGAGCAGCGAATCCGGGATATTAAGCCGGACTCACTCGAACTCCGTTACGTCGGCCGCGTACCTTCGGCTTCCCCGGCAACCGGTTCTTACACGATCCACGAACTTGAGCAGAAAGCTATCGTGGACAAGGCCCTGCTCGAAGACGCGGACGAGATCTCGCCTGCAAGCGAGCCCGAAGTTTCCGAGCAGATCGCCCCTGCTAGTGCCTGATAGGGCATTTCTGCAGTATCATTTATGCGGAACACAGGAGCCCAAGCAATGTGTTCCGCATTTTCGTACAGTCTGCTCGATGCGAATCGCATCGAATGTTTGGTCCGGCGTACCTCGATGATGAGCCCACGACGAGTACTTCAATTTGTTATTGTGATTTCCGCGATTTGCATTAGCGGGTGCGCGGCTGAGTCCGCGCAAGGCACGCGACCGCTTTTTGGTGTCGCTGAGGCCGCCGAGACGCCGACGCCTTCTCCAACACCGGGCACTACCACAATTTCGATCGCAGCAGTTGGCGATATCATGCTCGGTTCGCCGTATCCAAAAAACGACAGGATGCCGCCAAACGACGGGGCCGACATTCTTAAAGGCGTGACACCCATAATCTCCGCTGCGGACATCGCCTTCGGAAACCTTGAAGGGCCGATGACAGATTCAGGCGAGTCGATCAAATGCAAACCTAAGAAACCTGTTGAGCCTCAGCCAATTGTTCCGGAAGATCTAGGTGGAAAAACAAAACCCGAGGAGCCTATTCGCTGTTTCGCTTTCCGGATGCCAACTCGGTATGCAAAGCACCTAGTTGCAGCCGGGTTTGACGTCCTGAGCCTCGCTAACAACCATTCGCTCGATTTCGGCTTGCAAGGAATTGCAGACACGCGAAAGGCGCTTGAAACCGCAGGAATAATGCATGCGGGCAGCGACCGCCTGAAGCACTCAACGACCGTCTTAGAGGTTAAAGGGAAAAGGGTTGCCTTCGTTGCTTTTGCACACAACACGGTCGTTCCGAACGTTAATGACCTAGCGGCCGCACGCCAATTCGTAGTGAATGCGGACAAGGCAGCGGACATCGTGGTCGTTTCGTTCCATGGCGGAGCAGAAGGTAGCGCCGCTCAGATCGTCCCAAACCGTACAGAGCTTTACTTTGGGGAAAGACGTGGAAATCTCCCGCTGTTCGCTCGAACAGTAATCGACGCAGGCGCGGACTTGGTGCTCGGTCACGGACCTCACGTACTTCGGGGAATGGAAGTTTACAAAGGACGTCTGGTCGCGTACTCTCTCGGCAATTTCGCGACATATGGCTGGTTCAAACTAAAGGACGAGACCGCTCTAACCGCTATTCTCGAGGTGCAGCTGAATCCTGATGGTAGTTTCGCTGGCGGCAAGATCCATTCGGGCCGGCAGGTCGATTGGGGCGTACCGGCGATCGACGAGTCCGGAACGGCCTTGCGAAAGATCAAGGCTCTTTCGATCACAAACTTCTCAAAAACTACGCCGATCATCTCTGACGATGGTTCGCTATCCCCGCGAAAATGATCGTTATTTCGATTTTTGTATCTGCTTGATCAATCGGGCAGCATGATTCCTCGCCATAAGAGGCATGCGCTCGTCAATCGTCAACTCTCGCAGAAAAGGCAACATTTGCGAAGGGTCAGAGATCTCATTCCGACGAAGGTATCCTTCGAGGGTGCTAAAGAGTTTTGGCGTTTCCAGAGGCTGGTTCTCGCGAGCCGTGTTGATGTCAAACATCCAGATGTACTGATTCGCGATCTTTCGATATTCGTCCGCGATCAGCTTTGCATCTTTGTTCTCCGTCCAGTTGTAGGCCGCAGTTCTGGTCCGTCCGCCTTTCGAAAGGGTTATCTTCACGTTTCCGAGATGTGAATAATCTTTCTCAGACTGATAGTTCTCGGTAGAGTCCAGAAAATTCAAAGAGTCGAATGACTGCGATAGGGTCGCAAGAGTCGTATTCGACAAAGCGACCGGATCAGTTACCGCTTCGTTGTGGTCTTTGTGAGTAAAACTGATCGTGCCTTTTCCGCGCTCGTCGTGCTGGATCTTGATCAACTCGATATTGAAACCCGGGCGGTCAAACTCGTAAACAAAGGTCGCTGCGTTGACGTTCACCTGAACCGGACTTGAAATGCTGCGAGTGGATGCGGTCTGGATCGGTTCTCCCGGCCTTTCATTGCGTTTTGCAGGCTGCGGAGCGGATATCGTTGTCTCTTGCGGCTCGGTTATCGCGGGCAGCGGTGACGGCGAGACCACGGGCCGCGGACGCCTTTTAGTTTGTGCTGTCCCTGCGGTCGAGAAGATCAAGACCGCGACTCCTGCCAATAAGATCGTATTATAAAAACTCATGTCGAAGAGAGGTCCCGGTCCAAGCCAGAGCCAAAACCGTTATTTTATAACAGTTCAGAGTTCTTCGATGTGTTCCGAACAGAAAAAGTTCGTACGGGGAAGATTTACTGCTATTCGAACTTTACGGAGACGACCTTTGAAACGCCCGCTTCCTGCATGGTCACGCCGTACAGAGCCCGAGCTGCCTCCATCGTCCGTTTATTGTGAGTTATCACAATAAACTGCGTTTTTTCAGACATTTCTGCGATCTTTGTGACGAACCTGCCGACGTTCGCGTCGTCGAGCGGAGCATCAACCTCGTCAAGCAAACAGAAAGGCGACGGACGATACTTAAAGATCGCCAAAACGAGGGCGATCGCGGTCATCGCCTTCTCGCCGCCGGAGAGAAGAAGGATGTTCTGCAGCCTTTTTCCGGGCGGCTGAGCAACCACCTCGATACCGGCCTCCAGGATATCTTCCGATTCCAGCAAGGTCATTTCGCCCCGGCCGCCGCCGAAGAGCTCGCCGAAATACTGTTTGAAGTTTTCGTTGATCGCCTCAAAAGCGTGCTTGAATCGTTCGCGTGAGCGTTCTTTGATCTCACGGAGTGCCTCTTCAGCAGACGCGATGCTCTCAATGATGTCCTGCCTTTGCGACGTGAGGAACAGCAACCGTTCTTCAGCTTCGGCAAGTTCCTCGACCGCCAGCATATTTATTGCACCGAAACTCTCTAGCCTCTGCCTGAGATCATCGACACGCTGTCGGGCATCTTCCAAGACGAAATCATCAGCGATCTGCTCGGTTTCGACGAGTTCCTTCAGCGCTATGTTCAACTCCTGAGCACAATTCTCGTTTGCGTTCTTTAACTCTGTCACTGCCTCAGCCTGCCTGACCTCGATCGCCGCTCTTTCATTCATTGCTTCGGCGGCCTTTCGATTGAGTTCCGCGAGGTCTTCGCTGGAAGCGTCGGCCGTCGCTCGGGCAGCGGCGAGTTTCTCCATTGCATCTGCCAACTGCTTCTGCTCGGCGTCGAGATCTGAGTCGACGCCGGCGATCTTGCCTGCGATCTGGGTAACAAGTGCCTTTAGTTCGGCGATCTTTGTTTCGGTTCCAGAAAGCTCGCCTTTAAGAGAGATCATTCTGGCCTCGAGTTCCTTTTGCTCGTTCTCGACCCTGCGGAGAGCGGCTTGAACGGATCTGCGTCGTTCCCCAGATGTGGCGGCGAGAGTGCGCTTTTCGTTCAGCACGGCGTTTTCCGCATCAGCCTTCTCGCGGGCGGCCGCAAGCTTTGCTGCAATTTCATCGAGTCCCTCACGAGCGGCGGCACGCCTTTCCTCAGCGGTTTCGCGATTTTGGAACGCTTCCTTGATCCGGTTGCGGACCTCATCGATCTCGGCTGCGATCTGCTGTGCTTCATCGACGACGACCTTTCGATGACGCTCGGCCCGTTCGATCTCCTGCCGCGCTGTCTTCTCCTGCATCTCAAGGCTGAGGAGGTGGCGTTCGACCTTTATAATCACCGACTGTAGATCGACGGTCTTTTCTTCGATCTCAGCAAGTCGTTGCCTGTCTCCGGCAACTTTTTGCTCAGCATCCGCGACGCCCCTATCGAGTTTCGTCACCGATTTCTCAAGCCCGGAAAGTTCTCGTTTGAACGCGAGCAGCGATGAATTCTTCTCGCCGGAATCCTGTTGCCCGCTCGTAAATAAGCTTCCGCCAATAAGAATATCGCCGTTTGTTCCGACACAAGTTTCGTCGGCTGAGCCGATCGCCAAGTCATCAATGGTTTCGACGATCCGCGCGGACATCTCGCGCGGAAATGCCCTATGCAAAATCTCAAGAAGAGCAGGTGAGGCCCCCAACGCCTCCGCGACGCAGCCCGGCATTTCTACGCTTTCGCCGCCCGTACCAGCCGGCCCGATCCCAGGTGCAATCAAAACGGAAACGCGGCCAACGCGATTCGATGAGAGCCAGGAGGAAACCGTCCGAGCTTCCTCAACATTTTCAACAAGCACGGTTTGAAGGAACGGACCGAAGAGACTTTCGACGGCCTTTTCCGCTCGCTCGTCGACGCTGAGAAAATCGGCTAAAACCCCCTTAGGCGCGATGCCAATACGCTCTTTCTCGGCGAAGATCCTCTGAACCCTGTCTCTTATACACATCTGACG
>JAUCQE010000569.1 GCA_030372865.1 Pyrinomonadaceae bacterium | reverse complement strand
AGATACACAGCGCTGTCTCGTGGGCTCGGAGATGTGTATAAGAGACAGCATATACAGAGCACCATCGAATGGAACTGGGAGGCGGCAGAAGAGTCGCTGAGAACTGCGATCAGGCTTTTCCCGAATTCGCCGAACGCGCATCACCGCCTGGCGATGCTTTACCTAAAGCTCCGCCGTTATGCCGAAGCCGAGAACGAGCTGAACATGGCCCGCCGGCTCGACCCGACGTCTTTGAGCGTCAATATGAATCTCGGCGTCATCTATTGTTTTTCGGGCCGCAACGCCGAGGCGATCGCACAATTCAAAAAGACGGTAGATCTCGACCAGCGATTTATGCCCGTCAGGTGGTATATCGCACGATGTGAGATGATCGGCGGCAGGGTCCGGGAATCGCTTTCGGCGTTTCAGAATGTTCTCGAACGCGCCGGTGACACCGAATCCGCCGAGATCATCAGAAAAGGCATCGACACTATGCCGCCCGAAAACATTTTCGCCGAGCTCGCCGAAAGCTGGAAAAAGCGGATCGGCCCGACAAGGTTCAACCCGCACGACATCGCCCTTATCGAGGCTCTTTCCGGCGACGCCGAACAGGCCGTCTATTGGCTCGAACGCTCCGCCGAGGAACGGCACCCGTGGGCAAGCTGGATAAACTGCGAACCCGAATTCGAGTTCCTCAGAAACAACGACCGGTTCAATGCCCTCCTCACAAAAATGAACCTCCGGCAGCCGTAGCTCTCAACTGCCGCGATGAGTCATTCCTCGTATCTGGCGTGAGAAGCTTTAAGGGCGTCAAAAGTAAAAATGCCCGGGCAGGAAATGGTGCCCGCGGCATTTGATATTTGATTCGGTGACCTATAGCCAGGCTATTTGAAGTACGTTATCGTGCGATACTCGGTAATTGCAGATGTCGTGTCGAGTTTTCCTTCTTCAAACAACTCATATATTCCCGAGCTTTTCACCCAATTTCCCTGCTTATCGAAGACATCGAATTTGTATGTGTAGCTCCACTCGATCTTCTTAGGGCCCGATCCAAACCTACTGTCCACCAAAGAAACCATCTGTCCGTTCGCATCTAACGTCAACGCGTTTCGACTCGTTTCTTTCCCTTCGTCGTCGGTGGTGACGGTCTCGACCTTATTTTCACCGTAAATGTACTTTATTGAGGTATGCAAGATCGAATCGTTCCCGAAGATCCGCTTTTCGTTGACACGGCCTTTATCATCCAATTTCAATTCGAAATGCGACGTGTACCGTTTATCGCGCGGCTTCGCCCCCGGGCGGGACGGTCCATACGCAGTAAACCTATTTTCATATGAAACATCGCCGATATTCGTGACCCGCTTTCCGTCAATGCACCCATAGACATACACGTATTCGGGCCGAAATGCCGAGCGATATACGACCGCTTTTAAAAGTCGGCCCTTT
This sequence comes from Pyrinomonadaceae bacterium, assembly GCA_030372865.1. Classification (GTDB taxonomy): domain Bacteria; phylum Acidobacteriota; class Blastocatellia; order Pyrinomonadales; family Pyrinomonadaceae; genus OLB17. Next base: position 338 of record JAUCQE010000569.1, on the reverse strand, counting down.
TGGTCGTATTCCTGGACGCCCCTAAGTTCCCGTGTCGCTTTTCCATCCTTTATCTCTTCGCGCTCGATCGTGATCGATTTCACCCTTCCCTTTAAATGGTTTTGCACCAGATCGGACACTGTCAAGGTCTCTGCATCGCACGCGGGGAGATCCTCAGGGGTTGCTTCCCTAAGCTTTTCATCGACTATCAGTTTGAGGTCCGGCGTTTCCAGCGAATCGAGGAACTTCATTGCCGAAGCTCTCGCCTCGGCAGAAAAGGTCGTCCGTAACACCGCAATTCCTTTTTCGGTCGATGCTAATCTGTCTCTTATACACATCTCCGAGCCCACGAGACAGCG
>JAUCQE010000568.1 GCA_030372865.1 Pyrinomonadaceae bacterium | reverse complement strand
TTGTTTGGACACAATGACTCCGGCGGTGTAGCCCTCCTTACCGCCGGAGTTATTGATTTTAAAGCTTCTCGATCATTGCCTTTAGCTGGGCCGTGTGGCGGCGTTTATGCTCGCCGGCGAGTACCAGCCATTCGATAGCGGACATCTCGCCGAGGAATGGATGCGGAAACTTGAATTCGCTGCCATTGACCGACGAAAAGACCGGCCGCAGCTCTTCAAATTTTGCCCGCGAAGCCTCGAGCCGGGCGAGGGAGTCTTCGACCGACTGCGTGCCGGTCGGTTCGACCATCTCGGGAGCCTGTACTTCATCACCGCAAGTTCTGCCCCTTTGGTCACAAAGTTTTCCGACACGCCGACCGCGGCAGCGGCGACGCCGGCTGCCTCTGCTTTCTTGAGCAGCTTTGCACAGATCGCAGCCATTCCGCCTTCGACGATCGCAACATGCTCGACCAAATGGGCAGGAGACCATTTCTCGCCGTCGACGATCTTGTTCGCCTGTTCGGCGGTCAGTCTCTTAAGCGTTTCAATAAGGCGTTCGGAGGCGCGGTCGTTCGCCTCATAGATCTCGTCAATTGATTGATAGTTCATTGTTGATTTGCGGGCATCGCCTGCGGCGAAAGAATGATGCGGTGCCAACGCGCGTAGCTTGTCACGCTGTCGGCTTCGACCTTCATCCTTTTTACGAAGGCGGTCTGGAAATTGATTATCTGATCGGTCGACCATACGAGCGAAACGATCGGATTGAAAGAAACCAGAGTGTTCGGGTCCGGCAGCGTCGTCGGCGACTGCGGTGTTGCGGGTGCGCTTGCGACGTTAGCCTCGCCGAGCTTTGCCTGCTGCTGCAGGTCGTACGCCTGCGATGAGATCAAAAGGCTGTTTCTGAGCGGCACCGCAGCCTGCGTCGGGACGGTGCCGTTCGCGTCGTAGATACGTATCTGCGAGTCGAAAGCGGCCGCTATCTTTGCCGAATCCGGCGACCACACCGGCTGGACCGCAGTCAGCCCGTCATCAAGCCGACGCTCGCGGCCCGTCTTTTCGACGACGCGCGGCCTGCCGACCGGGACGAATACCTCGCCCTTTTCATCCGCACGATATTGCAGGTACTGCCATTCGCGAGCGGTCGCCGCCAGGGCAAGCAGCACTGAGCTATCCGGAGCCCACGCGTAATAGAAATAGATCAGGCCCTCGGTCTGAGTCAGCGGCTTAAGCCCGCCGCCGTCGGCATCGCAAAGGTATATCTGCTCGGTCCTGAATGTAAGCACGCCGACCGGCGGAGCAGGCGTCGGTTGTGCAGGTGCCGCCGGTGTTTCGGCAGGCTCGGTATTCGTGTTGGCGTCGGCCGTCTCCGCGGTGTTCGTATTGGTATTGGAATTTACATCGGCGGGCGGAGTTGGGGCCGTGACCTGTGCCCCTTCACCGGGCTGGCCCTCGGGCCGTTCGCCCTGTGCCCCGCGGACCATCGCTACGAAGGCAAGGTTTGCCGAGTCCGGCGACCAGACGATCGTATCCGGAAAGTGTACGGCCATCAGGTCGGGCGTCACCTTGCTCAAAAGCCGTCCGTCCGCCGTGTACATATCGAGCCGAAACTCGGCCGGCAGATCGCCCGCGAGATGATAGATCGCGAGGACGCGCTGCTTGTTCGGTGAGGTGAGCGTGCGGTCAAGTATCTCGCCCGGCCGGTTCGTATCGAAATCGGTCTGGACCGCCTGGTTCCGTTCTTCGGCCGCTGCCGGCGGAAGTTCCGGAGCGGGCACGTCGCCTTCATAGCGAAAGTTCAAACGGACAGCCGGCAAGTCGGCGAGCGAC
>JAUCQE010000567.1 GCA_030372865.1 Pyrinomonadaceae bacterium | reverse complement strand
GTAGCCGGAACAGTGATCATCGGCGGCGGCGTTGTCGGAGCGAGTGTGGCGTATCACCTTGCCGAACGCGGGGCATCGGACGTGCTGATGCTTGAGCGTGAGGACGTGCAGGGCCGCGGCTCGACCGGGGCGGCGACGGGCGGCGTGCGGTCGCAGTTCGAGACCGAGGTCAATATCCGGATGTCGATGTACTCGATCGATTTCTTTCGCAACTGGGATTACGAGACCGGCTACGAACCGCGCGGGTATCTGTTCTTCGCGACCGAGGACAAGCATTTTGAATACCTGAAACGCAATGTCGAGACGCAGCGGAACCTCGGAGTTCAGGGCGTCGAGATCGTCGATACCGAAGCGATCCGGAAGATGGTACCGGGAATGAACTGCGACGATATCCGCGGCGGCAGTTTCGGCGCGACCGACGGTTTTATCGACCCGCTCGCCGTGATGCGTGGCTTTACTGAAGGAGCGGTCGAACGCGGGGTACGGCTCGAGACGGGGAAAGAGGCAGTTTCGATCATTACCGAAGGCGGCCGCGTCGCGGGCGTCGAGACGAGCGATGGCAGGATCGACTGCGAGAACGTCGTCGTCTGCAGCGGGGCGTGGGCAAAACTGCTGGCGGCAACCGCCGGCATATCGCTGCCGGTCGAACCCCTGCGGCGGCAGATAGTTTGGGCGATCTCGGATGAACCGCTGCCGCCGCGCCTGCCGATGGTGATCGACCTCGGCTCAGGATTCCATTTCCGCCCGGCGAAAGATTCGACGCATGAACTGATGTTCGCTTATCCCGACCCGGAAGAGCCGCCATCGTTCAGCCGCGAATTGGACGATGCGTTCGTCGAAAAGATCCGCGAACGTGCAAAAGAGCGTGCGCCGTGGCTTTATGAAACACGCGTCGTGCGTGAGAAATGCCGCGTCGGGCTTTACGAGATCTCCCCGGACCACCACGCGATACTCGGCGGCTGTGATGTCGAAGGGCTCTATTTTGCAAACGGCTTTTCCGGCCACGGCGTAATGCACTCGCCCGCGACCGGCCGCGCGCTCGCCGAGATAATCCTCGACGGCAAGGCGAGCTTTATGGACGTCTCGATGCTCTCGCTCGCCCGCTTCGCCCGCGGCGAAGAACTCCACGAAACGGCTTTTATATAAATTAACCGCAGAGACGGAGGGGGAATTGAGAAATGAGAAGTTAGAAATGAGAAATGAGAGACGGGAGTTCGAGACCGCCGTTCTGCAGGAAGAGCCCTGACCCTCGATTTTTCCGGATCGCTCCGGATGCCAAACTTTTCCCGTAGACAAGCAGGTCGATTCACCATTTCTCACTTCTCACTTCTCATTTCTTATTTGCGAACCGCCCGTCTCTGCGGTTTATCGTTCGATACGGTAAAGTAGTTTTATGACGACGGCGATCATTCATCATCCGATCTTCGAAAAGCACGACACCGGTTACGGGCATCCGGAAACGCCGCAGCGATATCGCGCGGTAATGGACGCTCTTACGGGCGACGAGGCCTTGTGGCGTGAACTCAAGGAGATCACTCCCGAAAAAGCGACCCAGGGCATCGTTCAGGCGGCCCACACAAAAGAACATTTCAAGCGTGTCGAAGGCGCGTTCGCTAACGGGCTCGACCGGCTGGACGCGGACACGGTGATCTCGATGAAGTCGTTTGACGCATCGCTTTACGGTGCCGGCGGAGCGATGGCCGCGGTCGATGCGATCATGCAGGGCGAAGCGAAGAACGCCTTTGTCGCCGTCCGCCCGCCGGGCCACCACGCGACGGCCGAACACGCGATGGGCTTTTGCCTTTTTAACAACGTCGCCGTCGCCGCACGCTACGCGCAGAACAAGTATCCTGAGATCGACCGCGTCGCGATCGTCGATTGGGACGTCCACCACGGCAACGGCACGCAGGGCATCTTTTACACCGATCCGACGGTCTTTTTCTTTTCGATGCACCAGTATCCGTGGTATCCCGGAACGGGCTCGCGCGGCGAGACCGGACACGGCAAGGGGCTCGGCACGACTATGAACGTTCCGGTCAAGGCATTCACAAAAGCCAAAGACCAAAAGGCCGCGTTCGACGCCGCCATCGACGAGATCGCCGCAAAGATGAAGCCCGACATCATCTTCATCTCGGCCGGCTTCGATGGACACCTTGCGGATCCGCTTGGGCAGCTACAGCTCGAAGACCCTGACTTCGAAGGCATGACGAAGACCATGATGGAGTGGGCCGCGGATGCCTGCGAGGGGCGGCTCGTTTCGTGTCTTGAGGGCGGTTATAACCTCGAAACATTGGGCGAAACGGTGCGTTCGCATGTCGCGGTCCTATCGGGCGGCCTCTGATTATCGGGCTCGGAAGTTTTGTGGTATTATTCCGCAATCGCCTCATAAGCAACATCACTTGAGACAGGAGCAACCGCAATGCCGGATATCGAAACCGTTTGCATTCAGTGCAAGGAGACATTCCTTTTCACTGAGAAAGAGCAGGATACCTTTTACCAGCGCAACATGATGCCGCCTCAGCGGTGCCTGAAGTGCCGGTCAAAGAAGGCCGCGACCGGCGAGGACGCTCCGACGCGTTTCGATATCGTTTGCGACCATTGCGGAAAGAAAGACCGCGTACCATTCCAACCAAAGGTCGGCCGTCCGGTACTCTGCCGCGAATGCCACGAGGCCAGCCGGTCACGCGCACGTTTTGCATAACATCCTATGAGCTTTGAAACCGTAATCTACGAATTTGACGGCGCGGTCGCGACGATCCGCATGAACCGCCCCGATGCTTTAAATGCACTTTCGCTGCAGCTTGGGAAAGACCTGAAGGCCGCTGTCGAGCGGGCAATCGCCGACGGTGCCCGGGCAGCGATATTGACGGGCGAAGGACGTGCCTTTTGCGCGGGCGGCGACCTGCGTGAGATGCAGGTGATCGGCCAGGCCGAGGGCCGCATCGAGGCTTTTCTCGACGCACCGCTGAAGGCCCTTCACGATGTCGTGCGTTCGATCCGAGAGGCACCGATCCCGTTCGTCGCGGCCGTAAACGGCATCTGTGCCGGAGCGGGCGTTAATTTCGCCCTTGCGTGCGACATCGTTTTTGCGTCGGATGACGCGGCGTTTCGCGAGGCGTTCGTCCGCATCGGGCTATCGCCGGATTGCGGCGGCAC
>JAUCQE010000566.1 GCA_030372865.1 Pyrinomonadaceae bacterium | reverse complement strand
TTCGGAACTCGTCGGCAGCGTCAGATGTGTATAAGAGACAGGTCAGCGATCGCGGAACTGGAGATCGCCGACATCTATCTCGAGCTCAATCTCACTAACCAGGCGTTCGACATCTACAAACGTGTCTCGCCCGTGTTCAAGCGGCTACGGATGCGAGCCGAAGAGGCGCGCTCGCGGGCGAACTTTGGACGCACGGCGCTGAAGATTGGAAAGCTGTCGGCGGCGAAAAGGCAGTTGAACGCGGCGATCAAACTCTACGAAGCCGAGCAGAACAATTTCGCCGCGGCTGCTTGCCGGCTTGAGCTCGCGAGGATCGAATCCGACGCCGGCGACCAATCGGCGGCTGCAATGCTTGCAGCGAGTGCCTCGGGTGTGCTGAAAAAGAGCGAGAACCCGCGGCGTCGACTCGCCGCGGAGTGGGTCGAGGCAGAGATAATGCTCCGGTCAGCCGACCGCCGTGCCCGAAAAAAACTCGCCGCTTTTATCGAAAAGGCAGAATCGCACGGCCAGGTTGCGTATGTTCAGGCGGGCCTAAACGCGATGGGCCGTTTAGAAATGCGAAGCGGCAGGAATGCGGATGCCCGGTCGTATTTCGAGCGTTCGGCGGCGATGGTCGAGATGATGCGGTCGCCGTTGCCCGCCGAGGAATTCAGCCTTGCGTTCATGGCCGAACGGATCGAACCGTACCGCGAGCTTACGAACCTCGCGATCGCAGAAGGCCGGTTCCGCGATGCATTTATCTGGAACGAACGCTCGCGGTCCAGGTCGCTTGCCGACTCGATGTCGGCGAAAGGAACGGCCGGCCCAAACCTGCTGGCGACGGAAACTCACCGGCATCGAGAGGAGCTCAACCGGCTATACAAACTTTTGGATTCGGCAGCCGGCGACACGGAAAGCCTCAAGCGAAAGATCGGAGCCGCCGAGCGAAAGCTGGCGACCGCGACGCGCCGAATGAACAGCATTTCCGGCAACGGCCATTCGCCGCAGGCGGCATTTGGCAAGGCAGGACTTGAAGCGGTAATCGGTCGCCTTGGCAGCGGGCGGGCACTGGTCGAGTTTACGCTTTCAGGCGACGAGATCGGGGCGTTCGTCCTGGCCGACGGCGAGGTCGAATTTTTTGGAGGCATCGCATCGAACAGTGAGATCGCGGCGGCGATCAGGAGCCTGCGGTTTCAGTTCGAGTCGCTTAAGTACGGGCAGAATGTCGACGCATTTACTGCCTCGTTAAGGAAAAAGGCCGACGTACTGCTCGCCCGTATGTATGAAAAGCTAGTGCGGCCGATACGCGATGCGATCGGCGATCGCGGGCTCGTTGTCGTCCCGGCGGGAGCGATACATCTTGTTCCCTTTCACGCGTTAAAGGAAGAAAAGCGTTATCTGATCGAAGAACGCGAGGTCGTTTACGCGCCGAGTGCGGCCGTTTGGGAACGGCTTCCGAACGGCGAGGGCAACGGTCTTGATAACGCGCTGCTAATTGCGTTCGCGGACGAAAAGATACCTCTCGTGGAGTCAGAAGTCGCGGCGATACGCGAGATGCTGTCCAACGCCGAGACGCTTTCGGGAAAAGACGCGACGTTCGACGGATATTTGGACCGTTCGGGTTCGGCGGACCTGATCCACTTTGCATGCCATGGCAGCTTTCGGCCGGACGACCCGATGAACTCGAGCCTACACCTCGCGGACGGTTGGGTGACGG
>JAUCQE010000565.1 GCA_030372865.1 Pyrinomonadaceae bacterium | reverse complement strand
GCGCTGTCTCGTGGGCTCGGAGATGTGTATAAGAGACAGGTCCGATTCGCCCACAAGCCTTAAGGCTGCCGAGCGGGCGTTGAGCCATTTCCAAAGGAAAGGGAAGTTGACGTCGCGAGCGTACTCGATCGCCTGCGATTCGCGATACCGGGTCGTCGAGCCCGGATAGCCGAGGACGAACACGAAATCATTGTCCTTGAGGCCGCCGATGTTCATCGTAAGAAAACGCTTCGGCTTATAGGGCACGTTGTTCGGCGAATAAGCCGCGGACGAACCGTCCGGTGCGACGTAGGCCCGAAGGAACGTAAAATCGCCGGTGTGACGCGTCCATTCGAAGTTGTCTGGGTCGCCGCCGAAGACGCCGATATTTCTCGGCGGAGCGTAAACGACACGAACGTCCTTGATCTCACGGATCTGGTAGAGGTAGTGGAAATAGCCGTTGTTCAGTGTCTGGATGCGGATCGCGGAACCGGCCGGTGCCTTTGCCTGTTCGGACGCGGTCAGCGCGTCAACGTTCTTCTTGATCGCGGCAGCGAGCGCTTCGCCGGTGAGCCCGTCAATGCCCTGGCGGATCTGCGACGTGACGTCAACGACGCGTTCGGTGATGAACACCGAATAGTCCTTCGCCTGGATCTCTCCGGCACGGCTGTCCGTTCGGAACCCATTTTCAACAAGGTCGTTCTGGGGCGTCGAGGCGGAGACGAGTGCATCGAAGCCGCAGTGGTGATTCGTAAGGATCAGGCCCTCGGGAGAGACGAACTCGGCCGTGCATCCGATGCTTAGACGGACCACGGCCTCGGAAAGTCCTCCGCCGTTCGGGTTGTAGATCTCTTCAGGTTTGATCTTGAGACCGCGCTTTTTCAGATCGAGCGTCGCGATGCGGTCAGGGGTGTACATGCCTTCGTCCAGGCGGGCGAACGCGAAAGAAACGGATGAGAACAGCACCGCCACCAGCAATAGCACGGAGGCGCCAGAGTTTCTAAACTTCTTCATGTCTAAATAGTCCTTGTAACGCCCTCAGGCGAAATTGAGCGAACCCTTAATTATATATGTAGAGAGAGGCAGCGGGCTAGCCAAATGAAAAGGCGAGCCGATATTTCGACTCGCCTTTCGGTTAAATGGTTGTTAGCTAAAATGCTTGCTAACTCTTCTTGATCTCACGAATTTCCGGCGGAAGGAACCTGCGCGGGTTGATCGGGCGATCGTCGATCCGCAGTTCATAGTGAAGGTGCGGGCCGGTCGAGCGGCCGGTAGAGCCTACGAAACCGATAACGGTACCGCGGGTGATCTCATCGCCGACGGCGACGCCGATCTTCGAAAGGTGGCCGAAGCGGGTGGCGAGCCCGTTGCCATGGTCGATCTCGATCATGTTTCCGTAGCCGCCCTGCCAACCGGCCTTCGTGACGACGCCGTTCGCCGGGGCGAGGACGTTGTCGCCGCGTTCGCCGTCGATATCCATTCCGGCATGGAACTCATAGGTCCGGCCGCCGAACGGATTGCGGCGAAAGCCGAATTCGTTATTGATCTTGCCCATGTGAGCCCACATATTGGGCAGATTTGCGGGGTTGCTCGTGGTCTCGATGACGCGCAGCTGGCTTTCAAGCTCTGCATCGTCGGCACTCATTTCCGAAAGGGAAGGGCCGCCGGCGTTCAGTGCGATATGGCTTGAAGCTACGGGACGAGAATAATCTATAGATGCGGGCCCTGCAGGGGCAGCGGTTGAGACAGTATTAAGAACAGGATTAGATGACAGGTCGATATTTGCTGAAGCGGAGTAGTTTGCGACTCCGTAAATACCCATGCCCAAGGTAGAAATGCCAAAAATAGCGGCGAAACTCAACAAGCCGTTCTGCACGAGTTTTTTAGAAACCCGAACCCGGCGAATGTGGATGTTGTTTTTTCTGGAATGCGAAAAAAGAAAAGTAAAATACTTTACGTTATTCTGCATTATGCTTTAAAGCTCCTTTTATGCTGATCACGTTCGGGAATCCATCGTCCCGACACACGGAATCACGCTAAAATAGCCGCAAGCGACTAACGCGAAACCAAATTGTTCATATAAGTGACCGGTAAAGAACACCGGTTCGAAGAACGAAAATTACGTGCTGCTAGACATGTAATTTTCTTATGATAGACGTAAGCCGTTCAGATGGCAAGCGGGCACTTGTTGCCGATCCGAACGGCTAATTGTAGCACCTAAGTGCGAAAAACTCTATTCTTTTCGTCGACGGCTGTCGTTCCAGCTTTTTATCATCAAAAAGCCGACACCGGCGATGACGATCACAAAAGCGAGTATGATCAAAAGCTTCACCGCTCCGGTAATGAAGCCGACGAATGCTATCAACTGCTTGAGAAGCGTGATAATAAGCGTGATTATCACCACAATGCTTCCCCATTTTCCTGCGGCCTTAACCCAAAGCGGCATATCTTGATTACTCCTTGAACACTTAAGATGCACTGACAGGCAGCGTCTACTGCCTAAAGTTTAATATCCTCACTGACGATTTTGCCAGTTACCGTACCTGCGGTCCTGTGTCTGCTCTTCGCGGCGGAAATTGCCCTCGCTCCGGGCACTGACGAACAACGGTGCCGGACGGGCACTATCGAAATCGCGAAGCGGCCCTTCGTCCGACTTTTCCTTGAAAACGTAACCGCGAAGGATGTAGATGCCGAGGCCGATAAGCATCGCCGGCACCAATCCACGCATCAGGCCGCGAAGCCCGAACACGTTCTGTAACAGAAACGCTCCGCCAAGAACCGTGAGAAGTATTCCCCAGAGTTTCGGATTTCCCGTAAACCGTTTAACAAAAATGTCCTCGGCAATGTCGGGAGTTAGGCCTGAGCGGATCATTTGAGCTGTACGCCACGCGTCCAACGCGGAAAAGAACCACATTCCGATAAACGCGAGCACGAAAAGCGGCGTTCCGCCGGTAAGTACCGCCATCTGAAAGAGCCCGATGAAGACGGCGAAATAGACGAGGGCCTTAACCGTTTGACCGTTGTAAGCGGCACCGAGGCCGGGAAGTATGAAACTGAGTATGGTTGCAACGAACGGGGATGTGCGCTTCTTAACGAACGGCACATAGTCCGAATTCGCCTGCTGACGAAGTAGGTCTATACCCTGCACGATGCAGTCCTGGCAATAGGGAAACCCTTTAATCCGATGGTCGCAAGCGGGGCAAAGAGCCT
>JAUCQE010000564.1 GCA_030372865.1 Pyrinomonadaceae bacterium | reverse complement strand
TTCGGAACTCGTCGGCAGCGTCAGATGTGTATAAGAGACAGTCGCCGATTCGCGGCGAGTTCAGATAAACCAAACGATTTAGCAGGAAAACGACAATAATCGTCACGATCACGTTAGCGACCGCAACGGGTAACAAGAACTTCCAGCCGAAATTCATCAATTGGTCGAACCTGAACCTCGGGAGCGTTGCACGCACCCAAATGTAAAGGAACAGGAAGAAAAAGATCTTCAATAGGAATCCAACATGGCTCGCGATCGCATACGGGATCGAGCCGACCTCAAAAATATGGCTGAGGCCCGGGATGTACCAGCCGCCCAGGAAAAGCGTTACGCACATGACCGAAACGGTGAACATGTTTACGTATTCCGCCATAAAGAAAAGGGCGAATTTCAATGCACTGTATTCGGTGTGGAAACCGGCAACGAGCTCAGTTTCTGCTTCCGGAAGGTCAAACGGCACACGGTTCGTCTCTGCGAACGCCGCAATTAGAAAGACCACAAAGCCGACGAACTGCGGGATAATGAACCATTTGAAGGTCGACGTCGTCTGGGCCCGAATGATCGAATTAAGATCGAGCGAGCCGGCAAGCAGGACCACGCCGATGATAGACGCTCCCATTGCGAGTTCATATGAGATCATCTGGGCCGACGAACGCAGGCCGCCCATAAGAGAATACTTGCTGTTCGACGACCATCCCGCGAGTGCAATACCGTAGACGCCTACCGAGGTAATGGCGAGAATGAAAAGCACGCCAACATCGATCTGCGCGATCGTCAGCGGAATCTGGCGGATACCTTCGCCAAGCCCGTAAGGAAGGAAACTCAGGTCAACATTAATCGGCGGCCCGAACGGGTAAAGGACCATCGGCAGGAACGCACACGTTAATGCAACCACCGGAGCCAAAAAATAGATGAATTTCGTAGACTTGTCCGGAACCAGATCCTCTTTGAGGATGAACTTCAGAAGGTCCGCGAACGGCTGGAACAGGCCCCATGGCCCGACGCGGTTGGGCCCGACTCTGCCTTGCATCCATCCCAGCACCTTTCGTTCGGCCAAAACCGTATAGGCGACAATCATCATCACGCCCCCGAAAACGGCGCCGATCCCTGCGAGGATCACGACGAAAGGAAATGCAGTTTTAAGAACACTCTCCATACGATTTACTTGCCTGGCCCGACGTTCGAACGGTCACCGAGCCCGATAGCGGCAGCCTCCGCAAGGCCCTCGGCCTTGGGCGTTCCATCAAGTTCAAACTGCACTAGCGGCGAAACCAAAAGGTTTTCCGGTTTCGGATTTCCGTGTGCGAGCAAATGGAACTGCGGCGTCTTGCTTGTCATCGTCGTCAGGCGATGCAGCTTGTGGCCGATTTTCGGCGTTTGTTCGATCTTTTCTCCCGGCTGCATTTGTGCGCCGGATGCCGCTAGTGCCTCGACGATTCCGCTTATGCCGCGGGCCGCTACGTCATATTTAGCCTGAACTGGATTCGTTTCATCCTTCAGGTCGGGGTATCGGTATCCTGAATACGACGGGACGGCTTCGGTAATGGCACGAAAAACGGCACTCGCAGACATTTGGTATCCGAAATCGACGCCCATCTCAGAAGCGATCATGCTGGTGATCATCCAATCCGGCTTCGATTGATGAAGAGGATCTGTCTCTTATACACATCTCCGAGCCCACGAGACAGCGCTGTGTATCTCGT
>JAUCQE010000563.1 GCA_030372865.1 Pyrinomonadaceae bacterium | reverse complement strand
CTCGGCGACCTTGAGAATATCTGCGAGGGCATCATTCGCGTCGGTGAACTTTCGGGCCGGACGCTCGACCGGATACTGAGCTTCGGCGAGCTGGTGTCATCAAGGATCGTAGCCGAGGCGATCAGGGCAAAGGGCAAAGACGCCGTATGGCTCGATAGCCGACGGCTGATCCGTACGGACAACAACTACGGATTTGCGGCGGTCGACGCCGAAGCAACGACGGTGGCGATAAACGAAGCGGTAAACCAAGAGAAGGCGGCGATCTTCATCGCACCCGGCTTCATCGGTTCCGGCCCGGACGGAGCGACGACAACACTCGGGCGAGGCGGTTCGGACTATTCGGGTGCGATCTATGCCTCCGCTCTCGACGCTGACGCGCTTGAGATATGGACGGATGTGAACGGGATGATGAGTGCCGACCCGCGGTTCGTCCGCAACGTGAGGCACATTCCGCGGATCAGCTATCGCGAGGCGATGGAGCTTTCGCATTTCGGTGCAAAGGTGATCTATCCGCCTACGATCCAGCCGGTGATGGCACGCGGAATACCGCTCTGGATAAAGAACACGTTCGACCCTGGGGCCGAAGGCACGCTTATCGAGGCCGGGACATCGTCAGGCGACGGGATCATCCGCGGCATCACGAGCATCGACCGTATCGCGATGCTGAGCCTTGAGGGCAGCGGCATGGTCGGCATTCCCGGATTTTCAAAACGGCTATTCGACGCGCTTTCGCGGGCGAAGATCAACGTAATTTTGATCACGCAAAGCTCGTCGGAACACTCGATCTGCGTTGCGATCGACGACCGCTATTCTCAGACGGCTAAGCAGGTGGTCGATCAGGAATTCGAAGCCGAGATCAGCGTCGGTAAGATCGAGCCGCTCCGCGTCGACACCGGGCTTTCGATACTTGCCCTTGTCGGCGACAACATGAAAGCGCACACCGGCGTCAGCGGCCGCATGTTCGCGACGCTTGGGCAAAACGGCATCAATATAACGGCGATCGCACAGGGCTCATCGGAGCGGAATATCTCCGCGGTCATCAGCTCGGCGGACGTAAAAAAGGCGGTCAACACGCTGCACGAGGAATTTTTCTCCGACGGCAACAAGCAGATAAACCTCTTCATCGCCGGCGTCGGTACGGTCGGCAGCCGCCTGCTCGAGCAAATCGCGAAACAGCATGATCACATCGCCGACGAGCTTCGGCTGAACCTCCGCGTGGTCGGCATCGCGAACAGCAAGCAGGCGCTGATAGACGAAGAAGGCCTTGACGCGGAGACGGCCGCGAGCCTGCTTTCATCGGCACCGAGATCGGACATCGGCAGCTTTACCGATGAGATCTTGAAATTGAATCTGCGCAATTCAGTATTCGTCGATATCACGGCGAGTTCCGACGTGGTCGCGACCTATCCCAAACTGCTTGAGCGAAGCGTTTCAGTAATTGCATGCAACAAGGTCGCCGCGTCGTCGGAGTATGAGAGCTACCGGCGACTGAAGGATACCGCACGCGAATACAACGCGAACTTCTTTTTTGAGACGAACGTCGGTGCGGGACTGCCGATCATAACGACGCTGAACGACCTGCTGCGGAGCGGCGACCGTGTGAACCGCATCGAGGCCGTGCTGAGCGGGACGCTCAACTTTGTGTTCAATAACTACGACGGTTCGCGTACTTTCGCTGACATCGTGCGGCAGGCACAAGCCGAAGGTTATACCGAGCCCGACCCGCGGCTTGATCTTTCGGGCACGGACGTCGCGCGGAAGATATTGATACTGGCACGCGAGGCCGGAAACAGGCTGGAGATGGCGGATATCGAGAACGAAGGGTTTCTGCCGGAGTCGTGCCTTGAAGGGAGCGTCGATGATTTCTATAAAGAACTCGCCCGAAATGAGGAGCATTTCCGCGGGCTGCTAGACGCGGCGGTGGCAGACGGAAAGAAGCTGAAGTATATCGCCAGTTTCAGTGATGGCAAGGCGAGCGTCGGCCTCGAGCAGATCGGCCCCGATCACAACTTTGCTAATCTTTCCGGCAAGGACAACGCGGTGCTCTTTTACACGAACCGCTACGCCGAGCAGCCGCTCGTCGTAAAAGGTGCCGGTGCCGGAGCGGACGTAACGGCGGCCGGTGTTTTCGCGGATATTATCAGGGCATCACGCATTTAAGAACATGAGAACATCGTTCACCTTTCGCTATATCTTCTTCGTATTTCTCCTGGCTGCTTCCGCACACGCCCAGACGCCTTACGTCCCGCCCGCCGGCGAGTGGGAACGGCGCACGCCGGAGCAGGTGCGGCTCGACGCGGCAAAGCTGAAGGCGGCGGTCGATTTCGCCATCGCGAACGAGGCAAA
>JAUCQE010000562.1 GCA_030372865.1 Pyrinomonadaceae bacterium | reverse complement strand
GCCGCTGCTTGAGTCGATTATCGACCGTCTTTGCGAAGGCCGCGGCGACGCCGAACGCGAACGGCTGTCGGTCCTTAAAAATTCCCTTAAATGGCAAAGCACCTTTGCCGGCATGAAACTCTGATCTTGCGATGATCGAACTCAACAGGGTCTACAACGAAAACTGCATCGAGACGATGGCACGGATGCCGGAGGACTTCGTCGATATGACGGTCACCAGCCCGCCGTACGACGACCTTCGCGATTACAACGGCTACCATTTTCCGGTCGAGGACATTGCCGCCGGGCTGTTTCGCGTTACGAAGCCGGGCGGCGTCGTAATATGGGTGGTCGGCGACCGCACCGTGAAGGGAAGCGAGAGCCTTTCGAGCTTTGAGCACGCGTTCCGCTTTCGCGAGGCGGGCTTCCGGGTTCACGACACGATGATCTACGCGAAGAACAACCCGATCCCGAGCGATTGCGGCAAGCGTTACCGGCAGTGCTTCGAATACATGTTCTGTTTTTCCAAGGGCCAGCCGAAGACCTTTAATCCGATCACGCAAAAGATAAAACAGGAAAAGGCGTTCAAGTCCTTCCGGATAACCAAGGTCGGCCGCAACGACCTCGCTCACGACCACATTGCGCCGAAGGAGCGAAAGCTCAACAATATCTTCTTTTACAACGTCGGCACGTCAAGCTCGAAGGACAAGGTCGCGTTCGATCATCCCGCGATATTTCCCGAAAAGCTGGTCGAGGACCAGATCCATACGTGGACCGACGAAGGCGATCTTGTCTATGACTGTTTTATGGGCAGCGGTACGACGGCGAAGATCGCACACCTGCAAAAGCGGCGTTGGATCGGCTCTGAGATCTCTGAGGAATACGTAAAGATAGCCACGGAGCGGCTTTCGCAATATATTGATGCCCACAATTTCTCCGCTGCACGATGACAACTAAATCGGGACGGCGAACGTCTATAATCTCGAAAAGCTAAAAGTTAGTTGGTGAGGACCATGAAAGCGATCTACTTTACCATTGCCTGCGTTTTGTTCGGCTCGTTCGCGACGTCTGCCCAGGTGCGGCCCACGGATGATGATGACATCGCCGCTCCAGTCATAGCGTCAGTAAAGGCTAAATATATGGGCGGCATGTTCGGGTTCGATGAGAAAACGGAAGGGACGCTGAAGTTTGACGATGAAAACAGCCGCGTCGTCTTCTTCGGCAAGGACGATAAGGAGCAGTTCGCGCTTCCTTACGATACATTGCTGTACGTCTCACCGCATTCGAAGTCGGTCACCTCGAACACGGGCAATGTCGTCCGCAACATTCCGCTGCCGGGTTCCGTACTCGGCGGCCTGATCAAAGAAAAACACCGCTATATGATCGTTGAGTTCAACGACCCGGATGTGAACGTTCGCGGAACGGTGAGCTTTAAGATCAGCAGCAAGGCACTTCTCGATTCGGTCATTCACTCGCTCGGGACAAAGGCCAAGATGACGAAACGCGGCGGTGCCTTTTACCGTCCAAAACCGGCCCGCACCGAGATCTAGTTGAGGTCGCCGAGACGATGCTGGATGATCGCAGTCAGAGCGATCGCCGCCGTCTCCGCACGAAGAATTCGGCCGCCGAAGGTAACGATCGACGCGTTACCTTTCGCGGCCATTTCCAATTCCGCATCGTCCCATCCACCCTTCGGCCCGTAGACAAGCGTGAGCGACCCGCTGTGCTCGATCGATTCAAACCCCTTTCCGTCCCGCTCGCTGAAAAAGACGACCGGCCCGGTATTCTCTTTCCAAAATCGTCCGATATCTACCGGTTCTTCGACCGTCATCAGCCGGGCACGCCCGCATTGCTTTGACGCCTCGAAGGCGATCTTTCGCCACCGGTCGACCCTTGCGGCGGCGGCCTTTGCCTTCACTTCGGTTCGTGCCGTTATCAGCGGAATTATCCGGACGACGCCGAGCTCGACCATCTTCTGGACGACAAGATCGTATTTCTCGGCAGGCGTCACAGCGGCGGCGACGGTGATAGCAAGCGTTGATTCCGGAGCCGCCGGTTCGATCTCACGTTCTATCTTAAGAATGCTTGACCGCTTTACGACCGATTCGATCGTGCATTCATATTCCCGGCCATCGCCGTCAAAGACCGAGACGGTCTCGCCCGCCTTTAGGCGCAGGACGTCCCGCAGGTGCCGCGTCTCGCCTTCATCGAGCGTGACAGAGCCGTCAGTAAATGCATTCGGGGGTGCGTAGAAACGTCGCATCATTCTCCGAGATCGCCCGCGTCACCGAATTTCGAAATATAATCCGGTGCTCCACGGCGAAGCTTTATCCAATTTTCGAAAACCTCCGGCGATCCGAGCCAGATCGTCAGCCACTCGGAGACCTCTTTCTCTTCAGCGGTGCCGGCTGAAAGCTCCTTCTTCGCCGTCATCGCGATCTCGCGAAGCTGCCGCATGCCTTCTCTGTCCTTATCGGCGGCAAATTTTCGGCGAAGGTTTTCCATCCGCCTGATCGACGCAAAAGCCTTCTGCATTGACGAGGTATCGAGGATATTCAGGAACGCCGCGTCGTAGGGCCGGTCGCTTGCCCGCTCGACGTAGAGTTCCATTATTTCCGAGTGCCGAAGCTCCGCACCTTCGTCGGCGAGCATCCGTGCAAGGATCATCGGCGAATCGACCGCAGCATTCCCGAACCGTTCGCGGACAGTCGCTTCGATCGCCTCAAGTTCGATCCGGCCGACACTCTCGCAGTCGAGCTTTTCCCAAACCTCGATGATCAGGTCAACCTTGTTTCGGGATTCGTACATAGCGGGAGGCCGCGGCCTAAGTGCGGCTGCCGATGCCGGCGATCAGTTCGGTCGAGGAGTGGTCTTTCGGGTCGCCGACTATCGCGACCTCGCCGCCGCATTCGCGAACGATCTCGCGTTCCGGAACGCTGTCGGTGGTGTAGTCGGTGCCCTTTGCGTGAAAATCGGGCCGTATAGCCCTGATAAGTTCGACCACCGTCGGTTCATCGAAAACCGTCACCGCATCCACCGAGCGGAGCGAAGCGATGATCTCCGCCCGCTCGTTCTCGGGCATGAACGGCCTTCCGTCACCCTTTAAATGCAGGACCTGCCTGTCCGAGTTTATGCCGGTCACGACAAAGCCGCCGATCGCCTTGGCCCCCTCCAGATAACGAACGTGCCCGACGTGAACGAGGTCAAAACATCCATTTGTAAGTATGATCTTTTCACCTCGGCCACGTGCCTCGGCGACCGCATCGATCAGGGCCTGGCGGTCAAGTATCGGTGCGTTGCTCATATCGATGTTTCAGCGGCCGCACCTGATGCGGCGGGGAAGTTGTCGAGCGACGCAGCAAGCTCCTCTGCCGAGGCCGTCGCCGTGCCCTTCTTCATCACGACGATACCGCCCGCATGATTGGCGATCGATGCCGCCTCGCGATGGCCCAGCCCGGCGGCAAGCCCAAGCGCGTACGCCGCGATGACCGTATCGCCGGCACCCGTCACGTCCACAGGCTCGCGCGAACCTACCGCGTCGATGTGCAGCGGCGAGGCCCCGTTATCGTACAGCCGCATTCCCTTGTTGCCGCAGGTCATAAGCAAAGCTTCAAATCCTAGTTCGCTTCGCAGTGCGGAACAATCAGCGTCGGTGAAATCTTTCCCGAGGATATGCTCGACCTCGTCCTGGTTCGGCGTTGCCGCGGTCGCGCCGCTAAACCTTCTCAGGCCGAATCGCGAATCTATCAAAAGCGGGATGCCGCGTCTGGAGGCCATTTTCCGGGCCGCATCAAAAAGCTCATCGTCGACCACGCCGTAGCTGTAGTCCGATACAACGATAGCGTCGGCTCCTTCGGCAGCTGCGAGAAGGTTGGACATCAGTTCGTCCCGCAGGTCCGCGTCGACGTCGCCGGAGTTCTCATAATCGATGCGGATAACCTGCTGCCTCGCGGCGTAGTGCTGACCGGCAAGCACTCGGACCTTGGTCGTCGTCCGCAGGCTGTCGTTAGAGATAATGCCGCTGCAGTCAACCGATGACGCCTCAAGGGACGACCTCAAAAGCCGTCCTGCTTCGTCGTTGCCCAACAGCCCGACGAGCCGCGGCCTTCCGCCGAGCGAAGCGATATTCGCCGCCGCATTCGCAGCGCCGCCCGCCCGGGTTTCCGTCTCGTCGTGGCGGAGTATGAAAACGGGTGCTTCGCGTGAGACGCGGCTGATCGTGCCGTTCAAAAACTGGTCGGCGACCAGGTCACCGACGATCACGACGGTGTGCCCCGCGAGCCGGTCTATCGTCTTTTGTCCGGATACATTCATCAGATATTGAGAAGTTACAACAACGGGTGGGGATAAACAAAAGGGTTGAGAGCCCTAAATCTCTCAACCCCTTCTAAACATCATGCCGCTCGACTAGTGCGTGTCGTATGTGGCGAGCGGGAAGTCGTTCGGCGAGCCGAACTGCTGAACGTCGAGCCCACCGTCGGAACTGCGGAGCGTGTAGAACGTGCCGTTCGTATTGCGCCAGACTGAAAGGTCGGTCTTGCCGTCGCCGTCGTAATCGTTCTGCGTGTTCAGGTCGCTGCCCGTCAGACCGAAAGACTGAGCGATCAGGCCGCCATCCGAACTTCTGCGGATGTACCATACGAGGTTCGCTTCCGGCGTTGCACCTTCGCGAACGACCGCAACGTCTGTCTTGCCGTCGCCGTCATAG
>JAUCQE010000561.1 GCA_030372865.1 Pyrinomonadaceae bacterium | reverse complement strand
AATACTCTCCCAGCCCCTCTTGCTGCATTTCGTAGAATAGGAATCCTTCGGCGAGGTCGTCCGAAGCGGATTCGGCAATTACGATTATCATTTCCGGCCCGTCTTCTCGCGGATCCGTTTCTCGGATTCTTCAAGGCTAATGAACTTGTCCTTGCCGGATCTCAATGCCTCTGCACGCTGACGAAGCACGTCCTCGTGCCAGTCAATTACGGGTACAGATGCGGAATTTCGCGAAAGATCATCCATTATTCGATTAACGACGTCGATCTTTTCCGCAACGGTCATCTTCTCCAAGGGTAATATTACGTCAGCGTTCATATTCGAATAGTAACACGCTGTCTGCGATCGCAATCCTAAAATTTACTCGATATTAAAGTACTTCGCCTCCGGATGATGGACGATGATCGCCGAGGTCGATTGTTCGGGTTCGAGCATATATTCTTCGGTCAGGCTTACGTCGATCCGTTCTGGCCTGAGCAATTCGAAGAGCTTCGTTTGATCCGACAGATTCGGACATGCGGGATAGCCGAAGCTGTAACGCGAGCCCTGATAGCCCTGATGGAAAAGCTTCGCGAGTTCCGGCGCATCACCGCCCGCTATGCCAAGCTCCTCGCGGATCCGTTTGTGCCACATTTCAGCCAGTGCCTCGGCAGATTCGACCGAAAGTCCGTGAAACAAGAGGTAATCCTGATAGTTGTCAGAGCTGAACAGCTTCGCTGAATGTTCGCTCGCCCGACGGCCCATTGTTACAAGATGGAACGCGACCACATCCGTCTTTCCTGACTCGACCGATGCAAAGTAATCCGCGAGGCAAAGGTTCTTGCCGCCTCGCTGTTCCAGCGGCTGACGCGGGAACGTGAACCGCAACTTCTCGGTCCGCTCGTCGTCCTCAAAAATGATCAGGTCGTTCCCTTGTGACCGGCACGGGAAATAGCCGTAGACGACCTTCGCCTCCAAAAGCTTCTCGCGAATGGCCTGTGCCTTTACCGCCTCGAACTTAGGATAAACAGTATCCTTGAGCACCTTCTGGTATTCATCAGCCGACATCTTGCCCTGCTTGAACTGCCACTGGCCCTTGAACAAGGCTGTCTCGTTGATAAAGTCGAAGACCTTTGTCAGGTCGGTTATCTCCACGACCTGCGTTCCATAGAACGGAGCCGTTGGAATTGATGCCTCGGTCGAAACATCCGACCGTGTTGTGTGCGTCGTGTCGCCGCTCGAACGCGAAGAAATACGCGCCGCCTCGAGCCCGATCTTCGCATCCTCGCCCACCAGGTCTTCGTTGTCTAACGCAATGCCGCCGCCGTTTTCCGCAATCTCGACGGACATTTCCGCAAAGCCTCCTGCGGCTACGGCAACGCCGTCTGCAGACTTCGCACAGTCTCCTGAGATTGCCGCAAAGCTTCCTGCAGTTTTCGCAATGGCACCCGCGGAACTCGCAATGATATCCGCAGATTCCGCAATTTCAATGGACTTCTCCGCAATGGCACCGGGGGCCGTCAATTCGTCCATCGCGTGCAGCCCATCGAACGCATCTCGGGCATAAAAGAGCTTTCCGTTGTATAACGGCACGAGATCGTTATCGACATAGCGTCGATTCAAAGCCGCACCGCCCAGAATGACCGGCACATTGATGCCCCGCTCGTTCATTATCTCGAGGTTATCCCGCATTATCAGCGTCGATTTGACCAGCAGCCCGCTCATCCCTATCGCATCCGCCTTCGTCTCTTCCCAGGCACGCAAGATATCGTCGATCGGCTGCTTGATGCCGAGATTTACGACCTTGTACCCGTTGTTTGTCAGGATGATATCGACCAGGTTTTTACCGATATCGTGTACGTCGCCCTTTACAGTCGCGAGCACCATCGTGCCTTTCTCGACGCCCTCGACGCGGTCCATGAACGGCTCAAGGAACTTCACGGCGGTCTTCATCGCCTCGGCCGATTGCAGCACGAACGGCAACTGCATCTGGCCCGAACCAAACAGGTCGCCCACGGTCTTCATGCCGTCGAGCAGGATGTTGTTGATTATCTCAAGCGGCGGATATTTCTCGAGTGCTTCTTTGAGCGAATCTTCCAGCCCTATCTTTTCGCCCTCGATGATGTGTTCCTTAAGCCTTTCTTCGACCGGCAGATTCGAAATGTCCGGCTTTATCGACTGTGCGGTCTTGCCTTCGAAAAGCGTCGTAAATTCCGTCAGCGGGTCATACGTACAAACGTCACCGTCGAACTTGCGGCGGTCGTATATAAGGTCGCGAGCAGTTTCGATCTCGTGTTCGTTGAACCGCATCAGCGGGAGGATCTTCGACGCATTCACGATCGCCGAGTTCATACCGGCCTCGACGCAGTCGTGCAGGAACACCGAATTCAGGACCACGCGGGCCGCCGGGCTAAGCCCGAATGAGATATTCGACACGCCCAAAATGATATTCGCGTCCGGCATTTCCGCCCTGATCGCTTTTATCGAATTGATCGTCTCGTCCGCATTTTTGCGGTCTTCTTCGATGCCCGTCGAGATCGGCAGGGCGAGCGGGTCAAAGAAAATGTCGTGCCCCGGAATCCCATACTCCACTGCCTGCTTGTATGCACGCCGGGCGATCTCGATCTTCTTCTCCGCCGA
>JAUCQE010000560.1 GCA_030372865.1 Pyrinomonadaceae bacterium | reverse complement strand
GGATAATACTGATGCCATCTGGTGATCTCGCGCGTCAATAGTTCCTGCCGTATTTCCTGTGAAAGGTAAATACGTTTAACCGCTTGAGCACCAGATCCAAAGAACTCTTGTCCGCGGAAAATTTGGTTTGGCGGTTCGCCGTTCAAAGGAGGAAGAAAATCCATTGGCCGAACCACACATTTACGTTGCCCGCATTCCGTACAGTCTTCGGTTCGCAACCCGGTCATGTCGAAACTCCAATCACACTCGGGCAGGTCGAGTTGTACAACATTCTCTGATTCTTTGCCCGTTCGATAGATCAGCACCGGCCAATAGCCTATTCCGAGCGGTGCGAACATCTCGTCATAAAGCGGCCGCTGTACAAAGATCTCGTCGTAAACCCATTCGAGTTGGAAGGCCTGCAATCGTGTCTTGTCGGATCTGATACGGAACGGGTGCCTTTGGCGACCACGGTTTAGTCCGCATTTCTTGCATCGATCAGAAACGTCGTACACCATTCCGACTTCCCACGACAATTCTGGTTGCGGGTAGGCCGTCCCACCCAAGGCTGTTAAGGCAAGCCATTCGGCACCATTCAGATCAGCCTTATCGAAAACCGCGCCGACGGAGTAAATACGGTTCGGACGCATGACAACTTCCTTGATGAGTTCGAACTGCTCCGGTTCAACGCTGATATATGAGAAAACGTCTTCTTCGACCTCGAAACCCAAAGAGGCGAGTGACTCTACCTGATCCTTCTCCCAGTGTTTTCCGATCGAATGGACTATTTTCATTTTTGTTTTAATCTAGGGCGACCCCGGGTTCAAACTATACTCCATTCGATAGATACGGATTCTACACCAACTGCCAGTTGCGAGTTTCGAGCTTCCAGTTTTTGCTTCGCGGTTGCGTTGTGATTCCGTTTCTATCGCTTCGGTCATTCGCGTGAGCTAGGGCTGACCAACCGGTTATCAAGGACCAAGCGAAAGGCATTCGTTTCTCAAGAAACGCCCGCGTTTGGGTTCCAGTTTCCGGCCAGCTTTCTCAGTAGGAGAATCTGGCCGCCGTGGTAGGCATTGTGTGCGTTTACGTCGGCGAGGAGGTCGGCCCAGATGCGGGTGGTGTTAGTCGGTACGGGCTCGAGGAATTTCGATTCGTCGGCCGCGGCGATAAGCTGCCGCCATTCGGTCATGACGGCATCGAATCGGGCGACGTCCGCCTGCCAGTCCTGCTCGGTGTATTCGCCGGTGCTGAATGTCTCGTTGTTGTCGGAGACATCGTACTCAAACTCGATGCCCTTGAAGCGCTGAAGATAGGCGTGGTTGTAGTAGGTAAGGTGCGAGAGCGTTTCCCAGATGCAGTTGACCGCATCGTTCGGTTTCCACGCCGCCTGTTCGACGCCGATCCCGTCGACCGCATTCCGGACGGCGACGAACCAGCCGTTTCCGTTGAAACAGCGGTCAAATTGTTTGAGCAGTGTGGTTTTGATTTCCATAAAGCAGTCTTTCGTTTTCGAGCGGCCGTTATTTCGAGTCCTTTTTTACAAAGGCCGGAACACCGATCGGTTCGCCGTTAGGAAAATATTCTATTCGGCGCGGCTTGCCGCCGATGTTTACATTTACGACCAGCGGGCTCTCGGCCGACCAGGCGTTGCTGAAGCGGGCAGAGTTTTCGGTCGAAACAAAGTCCATCCCGTTGCGAAGGCCCGCCCGAAATGCCGCACTTCCCTCGGCAACGCCCGATATCTTCTGCGTCTTGTAGGCATTCTCGAGCGAAAATCCGATATCGAAAGAAGGCTGTTTCGTCTCGCGAAGATCGTAGCCGGTGCCGAAGGCATCGGCGGCGGGAACGATCGCTTCGCCTCGCATTATATAGCGTTCGACATCGCCGCGGGCATCTACGCCGTATTTTGAGGCAAATTCGTAGAATGCCGATTCCGTCACCTTTCCGCCATTGCTGCCCGCAAACGCATAAAGCTCGCGAATGAATGCGGAGAGACCTTTCCCGTCTCCGCGTTTGGTGATCGCGTTGTCCCAGTTAAGGGCGATCAACGCTCCGCGAAAATACGCCAGCTTTTTTGCCGCCGCACTAAACTTTCGGGCGTCGGCTAACGCCTTCAATTCTTCGTAACCGGCCGAACCGTGCGGATTATCGACGATGCTCCTGAGGTCTCCGTTGATGCTCGCGACGAATTCGCCGCGGGTCATCAGGCCGGACTCGGTGAGGATCTTTCTTGCAAAATAATCGGAAAAGCCCTCGGAAAACCATTCAAATCTGAAACCGGCAAACCCCTTTTCCTGGACGATCTCTATCTTGTTCGGCAGCCAGTTGTGAAACAGTTCGTGCGCGACGATGCGGTTCAACTGTGCCTCGGTTATGTCGGGCTTTACGAAACAGACAAAGGAATTGCTTGGCGCGTATCCCGAGACCACCCACGGCCGCGGAGCGACGACGACGGTGAAGTTTTTCTGCGAATGATCGTTGAACCACGCCCGCTGCGTCCTGATGATCTTTTCGATCATCGAATAGATGCGTTCGCGCGCGATCGTATATTTGCCGTGAACATACACGGCGACGCGGCCGCCCTTTGTGTCGAACTGATGCGAGTTCGCTCCACCGCCGATCGGGGCCGCTATCCAATCATCATAGCTCGAATGCGTTTCGAACCTCGCCGCACTGTCCGCCATTGACGTGTAGAGCCGCCACGATCTCGGGACATCTACAAACCTG
>JAUCQE010000559.1 GCA_030372865.1 Pyrinomonadaceae bacterium | reverse complement strand
ACGCTCCAGCAGGCGGCGCTTGAACTTGTCTTCAAGGGCCCGTATCTGCTGGCTGACGGCGGACTGGGTGATGAAATTCCGTTCGGCCGCAAGCGAAAAGCTTTGCAGCTCGACCAAGTCGCAAAATACCTTTAATGTCTCAATGTGCATATCGGTCGAAACAAGTGCTGATTAACAAAACTTAAAAATCTACATAACCGAATTCATTTTATACTAATTAATTTGCGTCCTAATATTAAATCCGCAGATGCGGAATTGCCGAAAATACAATTTGAACATAGAATTTTAGGATTCAACGCAGGTTTCCGTACAAACACAACTAACGAAAATGGCTATCAAATATAGCAACACTTTTCTGCTCAGAAAGCTTCATCAGCTTACGGGGATCGTACCGCTTGGGCTTTTCTTTCTGGCCCATATGTTCACCAACTCGAAAGCGATGAACGGGGAAAAGGTCTTTGAAAAGGCCGTGCAGGACCTGCACGACATTCCGTTCCTTCTTTTCATTGAGATCTTCGGTATTTTTATCCCGCTTCTTTTCCATTCCATTTACGGAGTGATCATTTCGTCCGAGACCCGGCTCAACGTCGGCAACTACAACTACGGGCGTAACTGGTTTTATTTCGTTCAGCGCATCACGGGTGGATTCTTGTTCTTTTTCATCCTGTTCCATGTGCTGAACCTACGGTTCGGGCTGATCCCCGGGCTGAACCTGACGCCGGTAGCGGGAAATGCGGACCTTGCCTACGACATCGTCGCGCAAGAGTTTGCGATACCGTGGGTACTGGTGTTGTACATTCTGGGCATTGCGGCGACCGCATGGCATTTCGGTTACGGGATATGGCTGTTCGCCGTCGATTGGGGCATTGTGATCGGTGAAAGAGCACAGCGTTACGCGCTTTACGCGTGCGTCGCGGTCTCGATCGGGTTATTCGGCGTAGGAGTCAACGCCGCGGTTTCCTTCATCCGGCCTTGCGGCCTTTTGCCGGCAGCCCTTTGCGAGGAATCCAAGTCGCAGCATGTCTCCCCGGCACCAAAGAAGGTTTGATTTTTACAGAACAAGTTAGGGAACAAATATGGCATCAGGTGGATTGAAGATCGCGATCGTCGGCGGCGGCCTAGCAGGGCTTGCTGCGGCGATGAAGATCGCAGAAGCAGGTCACGACGTCGACCTTATTTCGGTCGTGCCCGTTAAACGGTCTCACTCGGTATGTGCCCAGGGCGGCATCAACGGTGCGGTGAATACCAAAGGCGAAGGCGATTCGCCGGCGAAGCACCTTGACGATACGGTCTACGGCGGCGATTTTCTCGCCGATCAGCCTCCGGTCAAGCGAATGACGGACATGGCTCCGGAGATCATATATCTGTTCGACCGGATGGGCGTTCCGTTTTCGCGAACGAAAGAGGGGCTCCTAGATTTCCGCCGTTTCGGCGGCACCCTTCATCACCGCACCGCATTCGCGGGCGCATCGACTGGCCAGCAGTTGCTTTACGCGCTCGACGAACAGGTCCGCAAGTTCGAGACGCAGGGAACCGTAAATAAGTACGAGGGCTGGGAAATGCTCTCGCTGGTCCTTGATGACCACCAGGTCTGCCGCGGCCTTATCGCGATGAATCTGCAGTCGCTAGAGCTTAAAGCGTTCAAAGCCGACGCGGTGATCATGGCGACCGGCGGCCCGGGACTTATCTTCGGCAAGTCGACCAACTCGATGACCTGCACCGGGTCGGCCGTCTCCGCCTGCTATCAGCAGGGAGCACGTTACGCTAACGGCGAATTCATCCAGGTCCACCCGACTTCGATTCCGGGCGAGGACAAACTCCGCCTGATGTCGGAATCGGCACGCGGCGAAGGCGGACGCGTTTGGGTTCCGCGTAACGACGGCGACAAACGCAGCCCGAAAGACATTCCGGATGCCGAGCGCTGGTACTTCCTTGAAGAGAAATATCCGGCGTACGGCAACCTTGTTCCGCGCGACATCGCGACCCGCGAGATCTTTCAGGTCTGCATCGACGGCCACGGCGTTAACGGCGAGAATCAGGTCTATCTCGACCTCACGCACATACCTGCGGAAACGCTCACTCGAAAGCTCGGAGCGATCCTTGAGATCTACGAGATGTTCGTGGGCGATGACCCGCGTCATGTTCCGATGCGAATTTTTCCGGGCGTCCACTATTCGATGGGCGGACTTTGGGTCGATTACGAACAGCGTACGAACATCCCGGGCCTGCTCGCGGCTGGCGAATGCGATTTCTCGATCCACGGTGCGAACCGCCTCGGGGCCAATTCGCTTGTCTCGTGCGTCTATGGCGGATTTGTCGCTGCACCTGCGGCGATCGAGTTTGCAAAGAACGTCGAACGCGGCGAAACGGAGACGAACGGCATCTTCGACGCGGAGCTAAAGCGTCAGCAGGAGATCAACGATTCTATCGCGAAGAGCGAGGGTGGCGAGAACCAGTACAAGCTCCATGAGGAGATGGGCAAGTGGATGACCGACAACGTCACCGTTGTCCGCTACAACGACAAGCTCAAGGCTACCGACGAAAAGCTGCTTGAGCTTCAGGAGCGTTTCAAACGCATCTCGATCAACGACTCTAACCTCTGGGCGACGCAGGCGATCCCGCATGCGCGGCAGCTTAAGAACATGCTCGAGCTCGCGCGTGTCATCACGCTCGGTGCATTGAACAGGAACGAGTCTCGCGGTGCACACTACAAGCCGGAGTTCCCGGACCGCGATGACGAGAACTTCATGAAAACGACCATCGCCGAGTATTCGAACGAGGCTCCTGTTTTCAGCTACGAGCCGGTCGATGTCTCACTCGTCGAGCCCAGGAAGCGCGATTACTCGAAAGGTAAGGCCAAAACGAATTAAACAGGTTAAGTTGAGCGGTTATTGAAAAGGGCATTCGCGATTGGCGGCCCGAACTGATATGAGCGAAAACGGACATATTGTAAAAAAGCGGCTCGAGAATCCGCCCGCAAAGTTCAAGTTAAAAATACAGCGGCGTGAGAAAGAAGGTGCCCCCGCAACGTGGGAAACCTTTGAATTGCCTTACCGACGGAACCTTAATGTCATCTCGGCGTTGATGGAAGTTCGCAAGGAGCCCGTCACCATCGAAGGCAAAACGACAACGCCGCCGGTTTGGGACATGAGCTGTCTCGAGCAGGTTTGCGGTATCTGCACGATGGTCATCGACGGCCGCGTTCGGCAGTCTTGTTCGGCCCTGATCGACGACCTTCTGCTCGCGTCCGGCGGCGACACCATTACGCTCGAGCCGATGTCGAAGTTCCCGAACGTGCGCGATCTTCGCGTCGATCGTTCGCGGATGTTCGAGCACCTCAAGCAGGTACACGCCTGGATCGAACTCGACGGCAGCCACAACCTCGGACCGGGGCCGGCGATCTCGAACGAGGTCGCTCAGGAACGCTACGCATATTCCCGCTGCATGACGTGCGGGTGCTGCCTTGAGGCATGCCCGCAATATCACGATACAAATTACATCGGCCCGCAGGCGATCGCGCAGGCCCGCCTGTTCAATATGCATCCGGTCGGCAAGACGGACGTCGAAGACCGGCTCAACGGGTTGATGGGCGATGACGGCATCACGAACTGCGGCAATGCCCAGAACTGCGTCCAGGTCTGCCCGATGTCGATCCCTCTCACCAAGGCGATCTACGAGACGAACCGGGATATTACAGTCAATGCCCTGTTCGGTTGGCTTAAGAAATAGTCTGATCAGACCAGGTAAAAGTATGCCCGTGGCCACATCAGGTCACGGGCATTTTTTTCGACTTAGAGGCAATGATCTAGCTTCTTACTGTAAGGTCGTTAATTGCTTGACGTCGTTGAACTCCTCCGGGATCCGCATGTCCTCGCCGCTGCTAAAGAACGCCCTCGCCTCAGCAAAGCTCATCGGACGGGCGAGTTTGAACCCTTGCGCACCCTCGCAGCCCAGCTTTCTCAACGAATCAAGCTGTGCGGCGGTCTCGACGCCCTCTGCCACAACCCGCAACCCTAGGTTTTTTGCCATTGCGAGTATCATCTTGACGATCTCGGTGTTTGCCCCATGAGCGTTGATCGGGCTGACGAACGAACGGTCGATCTTCAGCGTTGAGATCGGAAGCCTTACCAGATAACTTAGGTTCGAATAGCCGGTTCCGAAATCATCAATGTCTATGTCGATCCCAAGCGTTCTGAGCTCATGCAGCATCTCGATCGCCCTTTCCTGATATGCAAAGAAGACCGATTCCGTTATCTCGATTTTCAGCATCGAAGGCGGGAAGTTTGCTTCGGTCAGAATCGTTCGCACGCGGTCTAAGAGTCCCTCGCGGGCAAACTGCCGTGACGAAAGGTTGACGCTCAGCCTTACCCGGGAGCCGAATATCGGATCGCACAGGATCGACCCCATTTGGTCGCATGCGGTCGCAAGCACCAAGTCGCCGAGTTCGTCGATGAGCCCGATCTCTTCTGCGAGTGGAATGAACTTCGCCGGCGAAACATAACCAAGTTCGGGGTGCTTCCATCTCGCCAGAGCCTCGACACCTTCGGGCCGGTCGGTCGCCAGCGAGTAGATCGGCTGGTAAAACACCTCGAACTCACGTTTTTGGATCGCACGCCTTAGATCGCTTTCGAGCCGCAGCGTTTCGATCGCCTCGAGGTGCATTTTTTCGTCGAATACCTCGTGTCGTGCGCGGCCGCTGCGTTTGGCCTTGTACATTGCGGTGTCCGCGTCGCGCATCATCTCTTCGGCGGAATTGTGGTTCTCCGTGGCGTGGAGAATGCCGATGCTTGCCGAACTGTAGATCTCGTGGCCGTTGAGTTCAAAAGGGGCCGTGAACCGGCTTTGAATACGTTCGGCGATCAGATCCACCTCGTTCTTGCTGTGTTTGCCGGGGACCAGCACGACAAACTCGTCACCCCCTAATCTTGCAACCATGTCGGCCGGCCGGACGCAGGCACAAAGGCGTTGTGCGATCTCCACAAGCAGTTGGTCCCCGAACGCGTGTCCCAAACTGTCGTTCACGTTCTTGAACCTGTCGAGGTCAATGAACATGATGCTCAGGTTGTACTCCGGATATGCCTTTGAACAATCGAGTGCCTGAGAAAGCCGGTTCATGAAGTTCGCGCGGTTCGGCAGTCCGGTCAGCGAATCATGCATCGCTTCACGCAGTAGCTTATCTTCAGCCAGTTTCCTTGCTGTTATGTCCTGCAGCTGGAAGATCAGATTCGAATCAGCGGCACTCGGCCCGCTTGCTTTAGACAGGCTGCAGAGAGCCCAGACCGTATTTCCCCGACGGTCGAGAAATCTCCTCTCGAACTGGCAATTCGTCGCCTTGCCCGCCATTAGTTGGTGGACCTGGATCAACGCGGGGCCGAGGTCGTCGGGGTGGAGCATTGATTGATAATCAGTGATCAAAAACTCAAGTTCTGAGTAGCCGAGAATACCGCTTAGAGCGTTGTTGACCTTTAGCCACGATCCCATTGGCGACACGATCGCGATCCCTATCGGAGCATGAGTGAATGCGCTGCGGAATCTGGACTCGGACTCGCTCAAGGCTGCAGACTGCATTCTTAGCAACTCGGCGAAATCTTCGGCTTTTTCGACCTGGCTCTTTGTTAGCTCGAGATTCGCCAGGTACATCCGGTAGATCACGAACATGCAGAAGATGCCGGGTAATACGACGAGGACCGATCCCAGGCCCACAAGTCTTGCGCTGCCAAGCAGAAGCCCCGCTCCTGCAGTACCGACGACACTGCTCAGTAAAAATCGAGACCGGCTGTTATTGAACGCATCCGTAAGGCTGATGTCGGTGATCGTCGTATCGCGTACGACCGCGACCAAAGAATTGACCGCGAAGTACACAAACGCTGCAGCGGTTAACCCGACGACTGTTTCGCTTATCTCCTCGGCGGAATTCAATGCCTGCAGGCCGCTGGCAGATCCGGTCGAGTTCATCGCAAGTGAAGCTGCCAACACAGCGATGACGGCGCCCGCGATATCGAACCCAAAAGTTCGATAGAGTTTGATCGGATGCCTCGCCGCAAAAGCCGAGATCACACTTACCAATATGGCTGTTACCTCACCCTCGTAAAAGCCGAGCGATGTGAACACGACGATGTCCGAGGCGGCGATCGTAGAACCGAGCTTCGGGACCCGAACCGTCACACGGTAGCCGAAACAGATGCCTGAAGCCGCCAACACTGCGAAATTCAGATCTATCGATGAGAACTCGATCTTTGTGAGCGAATTACCGAGGATATAAAACGCGAAAACGCCGGCGAGGATCCCGAGCGTTATACCAATGGTTCGACGAGTCTTAGTTGCGGGGGGGCTTCCGCGAATAGCTTACGGATACTAAAAAGCCGGTCAGTTGAGGGAACTACCAACCCTGGATCGCAAGGGGGAACTTGCATGAGTACTGCGCGTCTCGGGAGGGTTCGGGCGAGCGGGCCGCATCTGGCGACTCCGATCCGAGGCTTTAAGCCGCCCGATTTACCATAGGCCTTCTACAGATCAAGCAGGTCGCCCTGGTTCGAACGGAACGGACAGAACGACCCGCATAGCAGATGATCGGCAGAGGGAGGGCCGTGAGAAACGGAATGTGAACAGTCGGGGGAGAGCTCTAAAAGGTCATCGCATGGATGGGCGCTTATGCGCGTGGCTGTTTCGGCATTGAAGTTCATACGGGGGCTCGCACTCTCCATGTATAGATGCTCCTATATTTTTCGCGGGACCGTCTCACGAGAAAAAGGGAGATCGAATGAACTTTTCTATGACCTAATCGCCGATCAACACACCGTCGCCAATTAGGACTCCATCTCCGATCAGGACACCATCACCGATCAACACCCCGTCGCCGATCAGGACGCCATCACCGATCAATACCCCGTCGCCAATTAGCACGCCTGATGAGAACACAGACGTACCTGTTCCGGCCGTCCCACCGTCGCTTTTGACGACCCGGTCGTTCAGAACAAGGCCCGATGTGAAGAAATGGCCGACGTTCAGCGTGTAATTGTTGTTGGTCGTGCGGGTGCCATCATCCAGAATGGAGCCAGATCGGTAAGCCGTCTGGAACCGCGTGGTAAGTTCCTGTCCCGTGATGAAACCGTGGTTTGTTGTAGCGATCTGCGACCAAACTACCGTCGAGCCTGCGATATTCGTGAACGCAGCCGGAGCCGACCAACCGCTCGCCACGATCGCGTCGCCGCGGCGAATCGATCCGCTAAAGTTGAGATTGCGGTCAATGGTGTTTGCCAGACGGACTGCTCCTTCCGTGTTCAGGAGTCCGGCACCCTGTTCGAACATATCAGCACCAGCGATCGGCTGTGCCGAATATTGCAGGATGACCTTTAGCATTGAAGGGGTAAGGTTCGGGTTTGCCTCCAAAAGCAGGGCCGCTGCACCTGAGACGATCGGTGCCGACATTGACGTTCCGCTCTGGATCATTACGCGGTCGGCATCCGTTTCGCCTTCCGCGGCCGGCAGGTCGAGCTGGGGGCTTCTGGCTGAGATCATGTTCCCCGGCGAACGATACGAAACGACATTGTTGCCCGGAGCAACAAGATCAGGCTTGATCACGTTGTCGTGGATGCGGACGCCGTTCTCGTTCGTATAAAAGCTGCGTGTCGGGCCGCGTGAGCTATAGGTGGTCACCGCGTCATCACCGCGGACGTCGGTCCCGAATGTATTGGCAGAACCGACCGTGAGCGCATATGGGCTGTTGCCGGGGGAATGGATTGCTCCGTAAAGCTTTTGGCTATCCTGGCTGCGTCCCAGATTACCGGCGGCCGCGACGACGAGGATACCGGCCTGGGCCAGTTCTTTGACCTTAAGGCAAAGCGGATCATTGACGTATGAATCGACTGCGACGGTGCCAAGGCTGAGATTTACGACGCGAATGTTGTACTGCGACCGGTTCTGGAGCACCCATTCAAGGGCATTCAACAGCCAAGATGCCTGCCCGGTACCGTCGTTCCGGAGCACCTTAAGGCTTACAAGGTTCGCATCTGAAGCGAGGCCTTTATACGCTCCGCCATCCTTCTGGTGGCTGCCCGCCGCAAGACCGGCAACATGGGTCCCGTGTCCATAAGCGTCAGAGGTGCCCGTGTTAGTGAAATCGACTGAGGCAACAACGCGGGACTGGCCGGCGGCGTTGCGGAAACCGTTGTGTTCGCTGTAGATACCGGAATCGACGACCGCGATGCCGACGCCGGTTCCGTCAAGGCTGCCGGCTGTGGCCGTGCCCATTCCGCGAATAAGGCTCGTACCGGTCGTTGTTTCGATGTGGCCGGTCCTCACGGTCGGGCGGTCGGGGGAAACGTAGTTGATCGTTCCGCTCGCCGAAAGCTGCTGAACTGTTGCGATCGGTGCATCTACGACGACGTCGTTGGTGTTGCCGATCCTGCGGACAAGGCGGGCATTGCCTTCGCGCATGATTGCCTGGAATGCAGTGTCACCCGCGTTTTTGGCCTGGACTATAACATCGATACGCTTCGTACCGGTCGGGTCGGCCGAGAGCATCTCGCGGATGTCCGGCGAAACGTTGTCGCCGCGATACGAATCGCGGCGGCTCGGAGCATTTTCGACCGTCGCGGCTGCTTCTGCGTCGAGCGTGATGGTCTCGAAAAGGTCCTTTGCATCAGCTGCGGCAGCAAATGTGTCGCTTAATGCGACCGAAGCGATGCCCGCGACTATCGCGAGCTTGCCTGTTTTCAGGGCATTTATCGCATTCGCTTTCGAAAGCTCAAGCCGGAAAAGGTCGTTAAGGTCTTCGACAAATGCAATGTTTCCGTTTTGGGCAAGCTCGGTGATGATCTGTCGGACAGTCGCATCAGCCTCTATCAGCGTCTTTGAATTCGAGTATATTTCCGAAAACTCGATCTTTACGACACGCGCATCGCGAAGGCTGTCGGGCACGTCACGGCGTGCGATCCTGATCGCAAGTTGCTCGACGACGAATTCGGGGCTCTCGTTGGTCTCATCAACAAGAAGCGGCTGGCGGCTGCCCTTTTCCAACACTTTGATCAGAGTGTTCGTCTCAGCATCAAAGTTTGTCGTCTCGTGCAGTCTTCCTTCACGGCCAAGCTGCGTGAGATCGGTAGTGTATGAAATGGTGTTTTGTACATCGGAAGATATCTGCCTTTCACCGCCGGAGAGGATATCGGCGGCCGCGACGTTCGTAAACAGGAACGAGCTCAGCAGAAGGAGGGAAACGGTCTTCCTAATCGCAGTTCTATTCAATTTGTAGAAATTCATTTTAGGGTGCTCCTAATGGTCCCGCGATCGGGATACCGGCGCAGTTGGCCGGCAGTTTCCTATTAACAACAGATGTGCCAGTCGGTAAGTGTGGGATTTAAGAGGGTTAGCAATTCGGGACTAAACCGCGGTCGGTTATTCTGAAGCAGCCTGACCGATGGATTCGGTCAAATTGAATGAGTGCAAAGAAAAAAGGGAAGGCTTCGAAGCCTTCCCTTTACGGTACTGATGATACTAAGATCAGATCTCTAAAATGTCAACGAGCTCCTGAACGGCGGCCGCACTCTTGTGCAGAGCGGCACGTTCTTCGTTGCTAAGGCTGATCTCGATGATCTGTTCGACGCCGTTCTTGCCGAGCTTGACGGGAACGCCGACGAAGAGGTTATTGATGCCGTATTCGCCTTCGAGGAAGACCGCGCAGGGGAGGATCTTCTTCTTATCCTTGAGGATCGCCTCAGCCATCTCAACGGCACCGAGCGAAGGTGCGTAGAATGCGGAGCCCGTCTTGAGCAGGCCGACGATCTCAGCTCCGCCGTTCGCCGTGCGGTTTACGATGGCGTCGATCGTCTCCTGCGGAAGCAGTTCGGTGATCGGGATGCCCGCACAGGTCGAATAACGCGGAAGCGGCACCATCGTGTCGCCGTGGCCGCCAAGCACGAACGCGGTGACGTTCTCGACCGAAACGTTGAGTGCTTCGGCGAGGAAGCATCGCATGCGTGCGGCGTCGAGGACGCCTGCCATACCGATCACGCGGTTCTTCGGGAACCCAGAACGGCGGAACGCGACCTGGGTCATCGCGTCGAGCGGATTTGAGACGACGATAATAAATGCGTTAGGTGAATACTTTGCGACCTGGTCGGTGACCTGTCCGACAATGTCGGAGTTGGTCTTCAAGAGGTCGTCGCGGCTCATTCCGGGCTTGCGCGGCAGGCCTGCGGTGATGATCACGACATCCGAATCGGCCGTTTCTTCATAAGAATTCGAGCCTACGAGTTTAACGTCAAATCCGTCGATCGGAGCGGCTTGAGCGAGGTCGAGCGACTTGCCCTGCGGCGTGCCCTCAACAATATCGACCAGCACAACGTCGGCGAGCTCTTTGCTTGCGATCCAGTGCGCGGCAGTCGCTCCGACGTTCCCCGCACCAACTACCGTAACTTTATGTCTTCCAGCCATTATGGTTCCTTCCTAGTGTGAAAATAGTTGTTAAACAAAAACATCATTTTCTCACACCGGAAATCAATCGGCAAAAGCGGCAGGCTTGCGCCAATAGTGAAAAGACCCGACGCGCTCTCCCCTTCACGTCGGGCCTTTTCATGTTGGCCGTAGGCTTACCCTCAGCCAATTCAGTTGTCGCCTTAATTTTTGCAATGAATGTGCCAGAACATAACCCAGAGCCGCAGATGAGAAAATACAGCGGTTATTGGCCAATTCGATGGATTCTGCCGTTGGCGCCGAAAGAGCCTGCCGACATTTTGGGTTAGGCCATGCACGAAATCAGGCAGGCATTTTCCGTTATTGAAGTATCGGGTGGCCACCGCCCTGACTATGGTCTGCGGTCCGGCTATACCGCCGTCTATCATTGTGGTAAAGGACCAAATGCTCACCCTCAAATCGCACGACATCTGAGACGCGATTCAAATCCCGAGTGTGCTCCGCGATCACGAATGCCATGGGGCTGAACGAAATGACCATTCCCGCCGCGTAAACATATCCGCCCTGATCATAGACGCTGCCCGCATACTGAGCAGCCCCGACTGCGATATCGGGCGAATACTGACCGTCGGCACTCTGCTGGCGATCTGCCTTAGCAATATAAATTGTGTAATCGGAATAGTTTAGCCGCCGCTTATAACCATTTTTGCGGGCTACAGCAAATAGGTCGGACAAACCTTTATCGATCGCATTGAGCATCGCCGAATTCGGCCGTCGAACCGCGTAGATATTTGCCCCTAGCGGCGTTCTGGTTTGCACTGTGAATCGATCACCGGAAATGCTGTCTCTTATACACATCTCCGAGCCCACGAGAC
>JAUCQE010000558.1 GCA_030372865.1 Pyrinomonadaceae bacterium | reverse complement strand
ATAAAAGCCAGCGTTACCAAGCTGTTGGACGCGCTTGGGCCCGAATCAGCGAGGTAATTGAGCGAAGGATCCGTGGGCGAAAATCCGTTTTGGTTGTAAACCACGATTTGTGCCGAGTCTGCCCCGGAATGGCGTAGCGTCACGCGAGCACACCCCGAAGAGGCGGGCGTGAACGCATACAGGTCGGCCCGACGTGAACCGGTCGCAGTGTATAGGCCTGGATTGGGTTTTAGACCGCTGCAGTCGCTGGCGGGAGAAAAGCGATTGAGCCGCCCCGTCTGAAGCCCGGTCGCTGCGTTGTATGCCGAATTCCTTTGCGGGGCCGTCGTGTCGATCGTTTCAGTCACTGAAAAGTCAGGAACGATCTTTACTCCTCCCACGTCAAGTGCGTAGGACTGGCCGATGCCCGTCCCCGGATCCACTTCATGGATCACAATGTGAAAGACCTGCCCGGCAGTCACGTCGAAAGAGAAACTCCTCGCAGGTGTGGCCACAGTCGGGCTTGCGCCCATATCGGCGAGATAGTTCACGGACGGATCCAAGTTGCTTAGTCCGTTCTGATTGTATGCGGTGCCGAATAGAATGTTATCGCCCGCATTGCTAAGTGTAACGGTCAGACAGCCGCTCCCAAGCGCGACAAAACGATAAATATCGTATTGGCGTGCTCCGGTGGCTACAGCGATTCCCGGATTTGTTTTGAGGGTACCGCAGGTGCTCGCGATGCCGTTACGCGTCAGTCGTCCTGTCAGTTGCCCGGTCGAAGCCCAGTATGCTGAATTTGTTGCTGGAGCGGTTGTGTCAATGGTTTCGTTGATCGTTACACCGAACACCCCCGCGCCCAGCGCAGTAATCAACATAACGACTGCGAAAAGTATGTCGCTTTTCATGGGATCACCTCCCGAATGGCACTCCGGCAGGTCGGAAACATCGCCGGCGGTGCCCATTCATTCACTGTTCGAAGGGCCGCGTCGATATTTCTGGCGAAGATCCTCGAACGCCTTTGACTTATTTCCACGAAAAAAGGCGCAAATGGCGTGCCGTTCGGACCCGCGATTATCAGGGAATATCGACTCAACGCAAGAAGTAAGCGAGGAAAATCTCACGGGGACTGCGAATTATTGCGGTCCGCACGTTCAGTTAGCACCTGTGTATCTCCGCTTGGAAGAGTTACTGTGGTCACATCATGTGGCACCAAAAGACGGCGTAGGCGTTCACCACTGCATTGACTACGCCTAACTGAACGCCGCCGCCTTATCACGGAAGAATAGGTATCAGGCAAACGAAAAATGCCCGTCCGAACAACTCGGACGGGCATCCTGAACAGACACTTCGAAAGGTTATCCATTTGCCTTTTTGATCTCCTCGACCATTACGGGGACTGCCTCGAAGAGGTCGCCGACGATGCCGTAATCGGCGATGTCGAAGATCGGTGCTTCGGAGTCCTTGTTGATCGCGACGATCGTGCCGGCATTCTTCATCCCGACGATGTGCTGGATCGCACCCGA
Source organism: Pyrinomonadaceae bacterium (assembly GCA_030372865.1). GTDB lineage: Bacteria > Acidobacteriota > Blastocatellia > Pyrinomonadales > Pyrinomonadaceae > OLB17. Next base: position 557 of record JAUCQE010000558.1, on the reverse strand, counting down.
GATGCCGAGAGCGACGTAGAGCTTCGGAGCGACGGTCTGGCCCGATGATCCGATCTGGCAGTCGATCGGGAGCCATTCGCTGTCGCAGATCGGACGCGAAGCGGCGAGGTCTGCACCGAGGGCATCTGCAAGCTGCTGTGCAAGTGCAAGGTTCTCTTGCGACTTGATGCCGCGGCCCACCGCAACGATGATCTCCGACTTCGTCAGGTCGACCGAGGCCTTCGCTTCCTGAAACGGTTCTTCGGCGGTCATGCGGACGTCGCCGACATTAACGTCGATCGTTTCGACTGCCGCACTTCCCTTCGCCGCGTTGTCACCGCGGAAAGCACCCGACTGGAACGTGACGAAATACGGAGCATCGCCGCCGACTGTAACGTCAGCGTCGAGCTTGCCGAGAAAGATTCGCCGCGTCAGGACGAGCTTGCCGCCTTCGGCCTTGTAGCGGATAACGTCGCCGACGAGTTCACGGCCCAATCGTGCGGCAACCTTCGGAGCGAAATCGCGGACCTGATAGGTGTGCGACATCACGATGTACTGCGGATTCGTCGCTTTGATCA
>JAUCQE010000557.1 GCA_030372865.1 Pyrinomonadaceae bacterium | reverse complement strand
TGGGCTCGGAGATGTGTATAAGAGACAGGATAAAGGCGAACGTTGAAAAGCTCGGGTTTCGGCTTACTGACATCAAGTTTCTTTTGAACACGCAGGCGCATTACGACCATGCCGCCGGGCTGAACGAACTGAAAAAACTGACCGGGGCGAAGATGCTCGCCTCCGCGGGCGACAAGCCGCAGCTCGAACGCGGCGGGCTTAAGGATTTCGCATTCGGCGACAGGTTCCCGTTCGAGCCGGTGAAGGTGGATAGGGTGATCCGCGACGGCGAAACGATCAAACTCGGCGGCGTGAAGCTGAAGACGATCCTGATGCCGGGGCACACACGGGGCAGCACGGCGTGGAGCTATTCGGTGAACGACGCGGGCAGAAAATACAACGTGCTTTTTCTAAGCAGCACGAGCGGGCCGGGCTTCAAGTACGTCGGGAATACCGAGTTCCCTGAGATCATCGAGGTCTTTGAAGCGACGTTCGCGAAGCTAAAAAAGCTGAAGCCCGATGTGTTCCTCGCGTCGCACGGCTCGGCGTTCGACCTTGCCGGAAAAATGTCCCGGCTCGCCGACAAGAGCCGAAACCCCTTCATCGAAACCGAAACCTACCCGGCTTATCTCAAGAGCACCGAGACGGCATTTCGCAACAAGGTGAGAGAGGAACGCTCGGCGCAGTCCGATGGCAATAAGTGATAAGCTGTCGCTAGATCGCAGCCGGTAGGCCGGAACGGATCTCTGTCATCATTTCAATGAGCGGAAGATTCATCCAAAAACTAAAGAACTTGCGCCGCTGGCAGTGGCTTGTGCTGGCGGCGTTTTTGTTTGCGGTCGCATTTACTGCTTTTTACAGCTATCGCACGTATGAACGCGCCGCTTTTTGGCGTGAGCATCGGGATGAGCCGATCGCGGGGTGGATGCGGGTGGGCTTCGTCGCGAACTCATATCACGTTCCTCTCCCGGAATTGAACAAAGCGATCGGCTTGCCGCCCGAATTGCGAGACCGCCGACCACTGAAAAAGATCGCTGAGGACCAGGGCCGGCCGTTCGAAGAATTGAAGGCTGAGCTTGAAAGGGCGATCGCTGAATTCCGCAAGGCGCATCCGCCTCCGCCCGGAGGCAGGCCGTGACCGAACTTGCCCTCGAGTGGTTTGCCGCATACGGCTCGCCGATATATCTGCTAATACTCGGCCTCTCGTCGTTCGGGATCCCGATGCCGGTAAAGCTGCTGATGCTGGTCGTCGGAGCGACCGTTCAGCAGGGCGAGATGTCATTCGCCGAGGCTCTCGCGATCGGCAGCCTCGGAGCGACGATCGGCGATCAGGCGGGTTATTTTGTAGGCAGATCGGGCGGCCGTGCCGTCGTCGAGCGGGTGACGGCAAAGGTGAACGGCGCGGAAATGCTTGCAAAGGCCGAGAGATTTTCCGACCGCTGGGGGCTACTGGCGATCTTCTTCAGCCGTTGGCTGATCACGCCGGTCGGCCCGTGGCTAAACCTGATCAGCGGTTCGACCCGGTTCTCATGGCTTTGGTTCACCATCGTCGGTACTTTGGGCGAAACGTTGTGGGTGCTGCTCTACGTCCTCATCGGCATCTACTTCGCAGACAGCATCCAGGCGACGGCCGATTTCCTGACGAGCCTAAGCTGGGCCCTTTTCGGCATCTTCATTGCTGCAATATTGGGTTGGAAAATCTTCCAGTTCTTCAGCCATGACGAAGAAGGCCGGGCCGAAACCGAAGAGTGACAAGCGGTCAAATCTTCGTTATGTACTGGTAAGGATGCGAATCCAGTTGGCGCCCATTATTTTTTCTTGTTCGGCGGGTTTGAAGCCCGCCTTTTCTAATGCCTGGTGGTTGAGCGAGATGCGGTTGATGTTGTTGAGTTCGGGGATGGCAACGTGTTCGGGAGTGCGGTCAAAGCCGAGGATGCCCATCCTGGCTATCGACTGCCACCAGCCGAGATAGTTCTTCACCGCGACCGAATTGTCGCCTTTTGCAGCGATCACGTTCTCTTCGCCGGCGAGCGGAAAATCGTTGGCGATGCCGACGGCGTCGATTCCGCCGACGTTCGCGACGTGACGGATCTGCTTTACGTAATGCTCGACGGTCGGGACCGCGTCGGTCGTCAGCCAAAAGCTCATCATAAAGACGCCCATCACGCCGCCGGTATCGGCGATCGCCTTTATAACATTGTCAGGCGCGCAGCGGGCGTTGTTGACAAAGGCACGCGCGGCACCGTGCGAGAGGATGACGGGCTTTTTGCTCGCCTTTGCGGTGTCGAGAGCGGTCTGGTCGGAGGCGTGCGAGAGGTCGGGAATGATGCCGAGAACGTTTAGCCTTTCGACCGCTTCATAACCGAGCTTCGTCAAGCCCGAAGGGTTCTTTTCAATGCCGCCGCCGGCAAGGGCATTGTTGTGGTGATGTGTCATCTGCAGCACGCGAAGGCCGAGCTCGCCGAGGACGTTGATGCGGTCGAGGTCGGTATCGACGATCTCACCGCCGCCCTGCACCTGAAGAAAAACAGCGGTCTTCCCTTCCTTATGCGCGCGGGAGACGTCTTTGCCATTCGTCGCGAGAAATGCGGTTGACGATGTGCGGAGCCGCTGGCGGACCGCGGCGATCGACTTCAGCGTTTCGCTGTAATTACGCCGCCACGTCGAGGTGCCGTCCGGCGCCTTTATCTCATCGGTCGCCGAGGCATCGAGCAGATATGCCGAAAGCCCGGACGCGCGAATGACGGCGTCTTCAGGCAGATCGAGGCACAGGCCGTCAACGTATGGGAACGACGCTTTGGCCGTCGGCGACTGGCCGCGGACATTTGCCGCAACAGCGGCAGCGGAAGCGGCGAGGAGAAAATCGCGGCGGGTAAAAATGTTTTTCATGTTTTAGAAAGTTACTTTCCGGGACTGTAAACGCGTTCGGTCTTGCCCTTTAGCTGCGACGGGTAGAAATACACCTCCCGAAGGTCGCCCTTCGAATAGCGTTCGGCCTGGTCGTTGAAGTGTTTCGACCGCGGATCGCCGCTTTCGCCGCCGGCGGTTATGGCCTTGGCACGGACCGTTTTGCCGAACTCGACCACCGCGACAAAGCTGTTGCCGTATGTGCCGTAGATCTTTTTCGTGCCCGTGTTGCGGCGTGCGGCGTATGATGCGAGCGAGCCAAAATTGCCCGAGGTGAAGCCGACGGGAATGCTCGGCTTTGCGTCGTCAAAAGGATGAACGATGTCACCGGTGAGCCGCTGGAACCGGTTGATCTCGCCCCAGGGCGTCTGCCATTTGCCGAAGTCGGCGGCGAGCTTGTCGGAGACGGCGGCGAACGTTTCGAGCAACTGTTTCGGCGCGGCTTTCGAAGCGATGAAATCGTCGATCGGCATGCCGGCACGGCGGGCATCGGCGGCGGCCGCACGGCCCATCGCGTCGCCCCATAAAACCGCGAGCGAAGTTTCGACCGAGTCGACCGACCATCGGAAATTCCAGGCTCGCAGCAGCTTGATCTGGCCCGCAAGCTTGTCCTTTAGCGGGTCGGTGACGGGCAACGCATCCCATGCCTTGACGAGTGCCGGGATCGGTTTTTCGAACCACGGCATCTGCGTGCTGTAGGCGGCGGTGTTCAGAGACTCGAGCGTGAAATCGCGGCGGTTCTCAAGCAGGCGGATGGCGTGGATGCCGCGTGCGTTCTCGGTGCCGCTGTCAACGTACTTCGGATAATCTTTCTGCTTGAGGCTGCTCGGGCCGGCAGCGGACCATGGCCAGTTGTTCGTGTTATAGACCCAGCCGCTCGCGGGGTTGATAAGGGTCGGTGATTCTTCCATCGTCAAAAGCTTGCCCCAATCGGTCGCCGGGTCGCTGCCGTCGACGGGCTTAGTCCAGTCGAGCTTATCGTCGCGGCGTGGGATGAAATTCGGATGGAAATACGCGATGTTCCCATCGGCATCTGCATAGAGCGTGGCGTTGGATGAGTTGGCGTGAAGCTCCATTATCTTTTTGAACTCGGCAAGGTTTTTCGCCTTGGTCCTGCCGTACGACTGCATCAGTGCCTCGACGGGTTTGTGCATCAGGGCGACGGTCACCCACTTGTCGTTCTCAGCACGAA
>JAUCQE010000556.1 GCA_030372865.1 Pyrinomonadaceae bacterium | reverse complement strand
AACAACTCCACACAGGACGAAACACCCCTTCGCACATTAATAGAAGAAAAGCTGCTCCCGCTTCGCGGTGCCGATCCGGAACTCCAGCGACAGGCCGTTACCGAGGCATGGTCGCGGATGAATTATTCGCAGCGGCTGGTCTATAACAAGTTGATCACGGGAGCATTTCGCGTCGGCGTTTCGCAGCAGCTCGTACTGCGTGCGCTGTCGCAGATATCCGAGCTTCCCGTCGACGTGCTTGCCCACCGGGCGATGGGCGAATGGTCACCGACGCCCGAATTTTTCGAAGGCTTCCTGTCGCCGCATCTCGAATCGGACGAAACGCCGATCGCCCGCCCGTATCCCTTTCACCTCGCACACCCGATCGAGGACACGCCCGAAGTTCTCGGCGATATTTCGGATTGGCAGGCCGAGTGGAAATGGGACGGCATCCGCGCACAGGTGATCAAGCGTGCCGGCGAGGTCTTCATCTGGTCGCGCGGCGAAGACCTGATCACCGAGCGTTTCCCCGAGCTTGCCGCCGCTGCCGCTGAGCTTCCCGACGGGACCGTTATCGATGGCGAGGTCTTGCCGTGGCGTGACGGCAGCGTGCTTCCTTTCACCGAACTCCAACGCCGCATCGGCCGCAAGAACCTGACCGCAAAGATACTCGGCGAAGTGCCGATCATCCTGCAGGCGTACGACCTCATCGAACACGGCGGCCGCGACGTTCGCGAATACGAGCTAAAGGAACGGCGGACGATCCTCGAGGAAACAGTCTACTCGCTGCCGGAAGATTCCGTGATCCGAACGACCGACATTGTAACGGCCGCGGGTTGGCATCAGCTTCTAAAACTTCGCGAGAAGAGTCGTGAGCTTGGTGTCGAAGGTTTTATGCTGAAACGCCTCGCGTCGCCCTATCGCGTCGGCCGCCATCGCGGCGACTGGTGGAAATGGAAGATCGAGCCGCTTTCGGTCGACGCCGTTCTCACCTACGCGCAGAAAGGCACCGGTAAGCGGGCGAATCTTTTCACCGACTACACCTTCGGCGTCTGGCGTGACGGCGAGCTTGTCACCTTCGCCAAAGCATATTCGGGCCTGACCGACGCCGAGATCCGAAAGGTCGACCGCTTTATCCGCGACAACACGCTCGAGACTTTCGGCCCGGTCCGTATGGTAAAACCCGAGCTTGTTTTTGAGATCGCATTCGAGGCGATCCATCGTTCCTCGCGTCACAAATCCGGCGTCGCGGTCCGCTTTCCGCGCATCCTGAGAATGCGCGAAGACAAAAAGATCGAACAGGCGGATTCGCTCCAGTCGATCTACGACATGCTTGATTCGTTCGGGAGCGGAGCGTAAGCCATAATGCCAGAGCACCGCTTTTCCATTGCCGGCGAACCGCTCTATCCGCATATCAAACTAACGCGCGAAC